>CAJXUM010000776.1 GCA_913060855.1 uncultured Lewinella sp.
ACACTATCCTCTTCGTCGGCAGCGTCAGATGTGTATAAGAGACAGAAATAGAAGAAGGTGAAAACCAGAATCGCATGAATCGGGACAGGGAAGGTTTGAATCGGGATAAAATCAGAAGGAACGCTGAGTAGCACTTACCACATTAGGAATCAATGAGTAAAAAGGCCGAGAGCCTAAGCAAGTTGCCTTATCGCCGACGACGTTTTGCTGAGATTTGACTTGTCTGACGAAGCAGCGACTCCTCCCTCGCCATCAACTACCTAATCCCGATTCAACCCCTCTTTATCCCGATCCATCACAACAACAATGGCCCCGCATTGAATTTTAGGCGTCTTTTGAATCGATAATGATTTTAGTATAGACATCTTTAATACAGTAGCAATGGAAAAATCAACGATCAATCGATTCGCCGGAATAGCCGGAATAGCCTCTGCCCTCTTATTTATCACTTCTATTATGGGCATGCAGACCTACCTCACTTTCAACTTCGATGATGTATCCGCTTTCACAAATGAAATGGTGGAAGCACACACTACCATGCTTTTGTATGGATGGCCTGGTTTTATGGCAACCTTACTGCTAATTCCTTTCGTCTACGCTTTTTATGAAGCAAATTCTTATACTAAGCACTATTCTAAAATCGTGCTTTTAATCACACAAATAGGTTTTGGCTTTATTATGATCGCCTATCTCTTTCATCTTTCCTTTACCTATTTCCATGCCCCGATGTATCAAAATCTTGCTACAGAACAGCAAGCTTCTTTTGGCTTTATTATGCACGCTACCATCGGCTTGCAGGACATGTTTTGGCTAGGTGGAGATTTACTAGCCTTTTTAGGCATTTCCTTATTACTCTTATTGGGTCTAAAGGAGACGATATTCCCTAAATGGTTACTCATTGTAGGTGCAGTAGCGGGTATCCTAGCTGCTACTGGGAGTTTTAGTTTCCTCCCTGCTTTTAAACAACTCAGCTGGTTGGGGTTCTTTTTCATAGGCGGTTTTTCAACCTTCGTTATTTGGCAAATTGTAGCTGGGATATTTTTGATCAAGCTATCACGGTCCTAGTGTAATCCAATAAAATCCTAAAGCCACGTCATATGAACTTCACTAGATTATTACCTGCACTGCTTATCACTTTTGTGGACACCTTCTCTTTTACAGTCATGATTCCCGTCTTGCCTTTTATCGTGGAGCAATATGGTTATGGCGATGTCCTATATGGATTACTTTTATCCACTTATGCCTTTGGCTATTCTGAAAAAGAACTTGCTTTAATCCTTGTAGTGGTTGGCACAATGATGATCGTCAATCAATTGTTCATGGTCAAATTATTCATCACTCGATGGGGAGAAGCTTTCAGTATGGTCCTAAGCCTATTTTTGATGGCAGGCGGCCTTTCCCTTTCGATATTTTTCAACAGCATCTATACGCTCTTGCTTTGCTATTACATCATGAGTATTGGGATCTCGGTTGGATTTTCAGTCTTTTCCGCCTTGCTAACACAAAAAGCGCCAACAAATAAGCAAGGGGAAATACTGGGCCTGGATACGGCAATAATGGCCTTCACCGCTGGGCTTGCACCAATAATCGGGAGCTTACTGTATGTAGGTCTTTCACAATACGTTTTTGTCCTATTGGGCGGAATTGTCTTAGTAGGGCCTGTTTTGAATAGGCTTTGGCTAGGAAAGACTTCAGAAGTTTTCCTGGATATGACCGAGGAAACTTCTGAAGTCTAAGCCATAGCCCCTTTTCATTTAGGTTCTCTGACAATAATTTTTGTGCTACGATACTTATTCCTTAAATTCTCGACAAATACACACAAAATGAAAAGAACACTCCTTCTCCTCCTCCTCTGTCTCCCCATCCTCGCCTTTTCACAAACGAAAGACATTGAAACCGTCAAATCCATCCTAATACAACAATCCAAAGATTGGAACAAAGGAGACATCGATGCTTTCATGGAATATTACTGGAAGTCCGATGAACTACAATTTATTGGGAGTGCAGGCGTGATAAAGGGATGGCAAGCGACGCTGGAGCGTTATCAGCGTACCTATCCGGACCTGGATGCCATGGGCCAGCTCACCTTTGATATCTTGGAGGTCCATCAATTGAGTAAGAAAGTCATCATGCTGACCGGCAAATACACGCTGGTACGCAAAAACGATAAACCTACGGGTTACTTTATCCTGGTTTGGAAAAAGATGAAAGGACAGTGGTTAATCGTAGCTGATCATACCAGCGCAAGTCCCACTGAATAATAATAAAGCTATTACCCGAGCCGTACCGGTAGCGAATATACGCGCTGTCCGCAGGCCCGATAAATCGCATTACAAATCGCCGCGGCTACCGGTGGCGTACCTACCTCGCCGCCCCCCATCGCCGCTTCTCCTGGTCGATCTATTATTGATACTTCCATGGCGGGTGTATCGCCACAACGGAGTATTTCATAAGAGGCCCAATCCACACTGGTGATTTCATATTCATCAAACCGCACTTCCTCCTTCAGTGTCCATGCAGCAGCCTGGAGAATGGCGCCTTCTACTTGGTTCTTAATACCATCCAAATTGATGACTTCACCTACATCTGCGGCGGCCCATATCTTTTCTAGCTTCACACTCCCTTTGCTTAAATCAACAGATACCTGAGCGGCCATAGCGCAATAGGAAGCCGTATTTTTATACCGACAAAAGGCAAAACCTAGCCCCTGCTCCTTCGTTCCTTCTATTCCCTGAATCATTTTTTGGACTTCCTTGACCACAGCCACTGCTCGTTCATCTGTCAAATGATTGAGCCTAAAGTCGAAGGCATCCAGGTCTGCTTTTTCAGCCAATTCATCCATAAAAGATTCTATCGCAAAAATGTTGCCGTAGGCTCCCAGGCTACGCAAGGAAGATACTCGGAGTGGGCCATCAAAATAATGGGCCAAAACCTGCATTTGCGGAATATCATAATAGGGATCTCCATTCCGGTGTCCGCCGCGCAAATAGCCTCGACTCGTCATTTCAAACGGAGGATCGAGATAACGCGCCGTTAGTAATGTACCGGCATTTTTGTTGGGTCGGGTACTATGAGAATCGGTCCAGATATTGGAGCGCCAAAAGCTAAGTTTGCCGTCACTACCAACTCCCGCTTCCAACTCCATCAACATCGCTGATCCATAAGGTTCCCATCGGTGCTCATCTTCCCTTGACCAACGCACTCGAATGGGCTTGCCCGGATAAGCCATGGCCAAAACAGCGGCATCGGCAGCGGCATCATCCGCGACGGTATGACCATAGCAACCAGAACCTGGAGAACTGATCACATGTATTTTATCTGCTTCCAAACCGAGCATGGTCGCCAAACCTTCTCGCATTGGGTAAATGCCCTGGCTATGGCTCCAAATGTGGAGCACTTCTCCATCGTAGTGACCAATGGCACAAGTAGGGCCCATCGTGGCATGCATGGTGTAGGGTTTGAAATAGCTAGCTTTCAAGGAAATTTCCGTGGACTCGGGATCAATGACCGCGTCTTTCCCGTGTGCTATTTCTGGTTCAATTGCTTTTTCTTTGAAATACTTGCTCAGTTCCGCTTGAGGTGGGAAAATCGCAGGTTTTGACCATTGACTATGCTTGGCCAGTAGCTGCCCCGCTTTTTCGGCTTGGTACTCCCGCTCGACAATCACACTTAAAAAATCGCCATTCCGAACCATTTTCAGGACGCCTTCCGCCTCACTTAAAAAAGCACTTTCATCAAAATCGAGTAGCTTCGATTTATAGTTAGCGGGACGCAGCACCCGGGCATGAACCATGCCTGGCAATTTGAGATCATGGATAAATAAGGCCTCCCCTTTTACTATTTTATTTATATCATCGCGAGGGATGGCCTTGCCTACATATTGATAAGTTTCTTTTGCCTTCAGTTGTATATTTAAGGGCACTTCATCTTCTATCTGTTTCCCTTCCAAGACTTCGGCAAAAGAAAGCCGATCCTTACTGTTTAGTTGTTTAATAAAACCATTATCCAGCTTCAACTCATCCGTTCCAACACTCAGCTTTTGCGCCGCCAATTCCAGCAATTTCTCCCGAGCTGCCGCCGACGCATAACGTACCGCCATCGCGCTATTCTGAATCGAGCCGCTACCTGCAGTATAGCCCTCATTAGGCGTCAGGCCTGTTTCTGTCTCTTATACACATCTCCGAGCCCACGAGACCGAGGCTGATCTC
>CAJXUM010000777.1 GCA_913060855.1 uncultured Lewinella sp.
CTTGTATCTAGCCGATCTCTCCTCTGTCATCTGGCTTCTGGCCTCTCCTTTTGTCTAGTAGTATGTATACAACCCATTATGTTTGCACTACCTCCTGAATTCCAATTATCGATTTATAGCTGGATGTTCGCGCTTCTCGTTGCTTTTTTGATTGGCTTGTCCAAGTCAGGCTTGAAAGGAATAGCAGTCATTAATGTTACCATTTTGGCTATCGTATTTGGTGGAAAAGCCTCCACGGGTATTATGCTACCAATGCTTATGATGGCGGATATTTGTGCGGTGATCTATTATAAGCGACATGCCAAATGGCATCATGTGATTCGCTTATTACCCTGGATGGTTATCGGGATTTTGCTAGGGGTTTGGGTAGGGAAGGACTTGCCGGAAGTATTATTCAAACGGGGTATGGCCACTATCATTTTTATTAGCGTAATCGTTATGTATTGGTGGGAAATAAAGAAGGTTAAAACGATTCCTCACCAATGGTGGTTCGCGAGCTTGATGGGGTCAGCGGCGGGGTTTACCACGATGATCGGTAACCTGGCTGGTGCTTTTTCCAATATCTATTTCCTGGCCATGCGGATGCCCAAAAATGACTTTATCGGTACGGCCGCTTGGCTATTTTTCTTCACTAATATCTTCAAAGCCCCTTTTCATATTTTTGTTTGGGAAACCATTACTTGGGATACCTTGGCGCTCAATCTTCGCTTATTTCCAGCCTTGTTTATCGGTTTTGCTAGTGGTATTTGGTTGGTGAAAAAGATTAAGGATCACCATTATCGCCGCTTGATTTTATTCCTGACTGCGCTGGGGGCGATTGTTATCTTTTTTCGGTAATTCCCATTTTTTCTGTAGTATTGAAACGAAATCCTTCACTTACTAAACGAAACAGGACTGTATGGAGCCTACACGACCCATCGCCATTCGCTCGCAGGATGTGCAGGGCGCAGAAGTGGCTTGGTTTGCCCCGATTTGCAACGGAGATGATCAACTACTTGGTGCACATGATATGCGGTACAAAAGTGATTGGAGTAATGCCTCCAATGTTTTATTAACAGCGGATCGATTAGGATATCGAAATATACTATGCCCTTCCTCTTACCAAGTCGGCCAAGACACGATGACCTTTGCTTCAGCCGTCGCTCCACTCACCCAACAAATTAATTTACTGACAGCTATTCGTTGTGGAGAAGTGCATCCGCCAATGTTGGCGCGGGCCATCGCCACCCTAGATCATATCCTAAAAGGCAGATTAACTATCAATATTATTTCCTCCAATCTGCCCGGAACGGAGCTTGGCTCAACGGAAAGGTACCAGCGATCGAGAGAGGTGATAGAGATATTGAAACAGGCTTGGACCCAAGACTTTATCGACTTTAAAGGCGAGTTTTACAACATCCAATTGGATACACAGCCCGTCAAACCCTATCAACAAAATGGCGGCCCCTTGCTGTATTTTGGGGGGTATTCTCCGCCTGGCGTGGACCTTTGCGCAGAACATTGCGATGTCTATCTGATGTGGCCTGAAACGCGGGAGCGAATCGGAGAGTTGATGCGAAACATGAGTACCAAGGCAGCCGCGTATGGCCGCAAGGTTGATTTCGGTCTGAGGGTGCATATGATTGTGCGAGAGACCGAAGTGGAAGCGCGAGCTTATGCGCGACAATTGATGTCCAAGATTGATGATGAAAGAGGAAAAGAGATACGAGAAAGAGCATTGGATGCCAAATCCTTAGGCGTATCGCGACAGCGTGAAATGCGAGAAAATGCAGATGATGACGGCTTCGTAGAGCCTCATTTATGGACAGGAATTGGCAGGGCACGTTCGGGCTGTGGAGCAGCTATTGTAGGAAATCCTGCGCAAGTATTAGCTAAGATTAGAGACTATATGGATATGGGGATTAGAGCTTTTATCTTTTCTGGCTACCCCCATCTGGATGAAGCCAAATATTTTGCCAAATATGTACTTCCGCATTTGGATACTTTTTCTATGCCAGTCCTGCAAGGTCGCGTGCCGAAGCACGAACCAGATACACCTTTAGCCGCTGGTATTAGAAGATAGTAGAGTAGGAAGGTTTAGGGTTTAAAGTTGAAGGTTTAATTTCCCCATAAACGTTAAACATTAATCCTTAAACTTCTACTAGAAGCGGCTGAACACTAAACTTTCACCCCTAATACGATAGCATTTTGATTGACTTATTCATTGTCTGCGCTTACTTTACCATAATTTTCCTAACAGCTATTTCCGGCAAGGCTGGAGAAGATGTTACGGTCGAAGAATATTTTCTGAGTTCGCGTAATTTGCGTTGGCCATCGATTGCATTGTCCTCGATTGCGACCAATATCAGTGGCTATCAATTTTTGGGGATGATGGGGTCTGCCTACTTATATGGCTTGGCGCAGGCTAGTTTGGAGATCAATGCAGTGCAAGGCATCTTAATAGCGGCCTTTATTTTTGTTCCGCTGTACCTCAAGGAAAAGGTCATTACGATTAGCCAATTTATCAAAAAACGCCTGGGCAGTACAGTGGCTCTGTTTTACTCCTTGGCTAATTTGGCGATCTTCTCCACGATTACCTTAGGGGCGGCCTTGTTTTGGGGAGCATATGCGGCGGATCTAGTATTTGCGGATTACCTTTCAATTATCCACGAAGACCGGATTACTCGTATCGCGATTTTAGTGGTTGGACTAGGGGTGTTTTCTGCTATTTACACGTATTTCGGGGGATTGGCGGCGGTAGTGAAAACGGATGTGATACAGTTTTCGATCTTACTTATTGGAGGTTTTGTCGTTTTATTTGTGGCGGTCTATCACTTGGGAGGTTGGAATCAGTTGTATGTCAAAACGCCAGAATTAATGCACTTGCATCTTCCTGCCGACCATGAGACGCTGCCCTGGATTCATATGTTTGGGTTGTTCCTATTGAATATCAATTATTGGTGTGCCAATCAGACGATTATTCAGCGCTCATTAGCGGCTAAGAGCCTGCGAGAAGCACAGATAGGCCTGATGGTCGGAGGCGTGATGAAGTATGTAATGGCGGTGCTGATCGTGGTACCTGGAATCGCATTGGTGGGTATTTTAGGAAGCGAGGGCTTAGCCGAGCCAGATATGGCTTTTCCTTACCTGGTAACTACCTACCTGCCTGTGGGAGTGAAAGGCTTTATTTTATGTGCACTATTTGCCTCTTTGATGAGTACGGTTGATTCCACCTTCAATTCCTTAGCTACTTTGTGGTCGATTGATATTTACAAAGAGTACATCAATAAGACAGCTACGGATAAGGAGATAGTAGGGGCGGGGAAAAAGACTATTTTAATCACACTGCTGACGGGTGTCACAATGGGGCTGATTCTTCTCTATTTGAAATTTGAGAATCCAGAAGCCGCTTTCACCCATACCTTGAATGAGCTGCGGTACTATATCAATTGTGGTATTGTGGTATTGATTTGTTCAGCTGCCTTCTTAATCGCGCCCCATCATAAGTGGACATTGGTGGCCTTCGTCTCTACAATTCCATTACACTTGATCATTATTCGATTCTTCCCAGAGATGAATTACTTTGTTCGGGCGGGTTGGGTCATCGTTATTGCCTTCCTGGTTGTGGTGTTGAGTTCATTTCGAGGGGGATGGAAACCCTGGAATCAACTCATTGTGGCTAATTCCAGGGAAATCCGGCAGGTAGGAATGGGGCTCTTGGCCTCACTTATCCTATTGCATATTATTTTCCATTAAGGTTACGTTCTAATCCATCTTTGCTCAGTTCCTCCTTGGAGGGCTCATAAGGAACATCAGTCAATCGTTTTTCCGTAATGGCCATATCTGACAATACCAACCAGCTGAATGCAATGAGCGCTAGCAGGATGAAAGTAAAGTAACTAGTATATCTTGCCCAAGGAGAGACGAGGCTTAGGCCCGTCATTTGAGCGATATCTAAATCGGAATACAATAGAAAAAGAAAATTACCTGGGATGGCAATTGCCCATAGCCATTGCGTAAAATAGTATGGGCGAATATGATATTCGATCAGGTGTTCTTCTCCTGTGTTTTTGATTGTTCCGGTAATGACATAGACTCCCCATCTACCAATCCGTCTAACCATTCTGAATGAATAGACATCAAGATCAAGGGTTCCGATTAAGGCGCCTGCTTTTCTAAGGCTGTCTCTTATACACATCTGACGCTGCCGACGAAGAGGATAGTGTAG
>CAJXUM010000778.1 GCA_913060855.1 uncultured Lewinella sp.
GAGATCAGCCTCGGTCTCGTGGGCTCGGAGATGTGTATAAGAGACAGCTCTAGGAGCGAAGACCATGGACATTATCTTGGGGCTGCTCATTGGCAATATCTTGGCCGTATTGAGTTGGACGCTAATCACTACTCCAATAGCCGTTGATACGCGCTTAAGTCTCTATACCTACCTCAACAAGATTGCAGGTAACTCCATGTCAAAGCTGTATAACTGGGCCAATGTCCTCATTTTTACGGTTATTTCTGCAGCAATGGTGACGGTATCCTCTACGGCGGTTCGTTTCGCTTTTGATATCCCTGCTCAATTGAACTGGTATCCGACCAATGCTTGGTTTGTGCTGATTGTATTGATAGTGGGTGCGTTCGTTGTATTCGTCGCCATTTACGGATTCAATGCGGTGTCGGACTTTTCAGGTATTTGTGCACCCTGGTTATTTACCATGTTTACCAGTGGAGCCATTGTGTTGTTACCCGCTTTGTCTTTAGACGTTTTAGGGCAAACACTTCCCAGTGGTTGGTCCGATTTTGTCAGCATTGGAAACCAATCCATCTGGACGGGAGTGAATAGCGAGGGGCAAACCGGAATCGGCCTTTTGGAGGTCATCGGTTTTGGTTGGGCCGCGAATACGATTACCCATTTTGGCTTGATAGATATGGCATTGCTTCGATTTGCCAAAAAGAAATCTTATGGATTGACAACGAGTACGGGAATGCTCTTTGGGCACTACATCGCATGGATTGGCGCGGGAATAATGGGGGCGGGTACAGCTGTCATTTTAGGAAAATCGATAGTGGAACTTGATCCTGGTGATGTGGCTTATTATGCGTTGGGATGGTCTGGGTTCGTCATTGTCATTGTCGCAGGATGGACGACTGCTATCACCAATCTATATAGAGCGGGGCTAGCCGCACAAGGCGTTTTCAGCAATCAATCGCGTAGAAACACAACACTGGCTGTTGGTATAGCAATGGTAGTCATTAGTTGTTTTCCTTTCGTGTTTTCTCAAATTCTACCCTTATTGACTTATGCAGGTTTGATCGTGGTACCCGTTGGGGCGATTGTGTTTGCAGAGCATCAGATCTTTCCAAAAATTGGGTATACGAGGTACTGGTCAAAGTACCAAAACTACAGCCATAGTTTGCCTGCGGTGCTTTCTTGGGTCTTAGGTTTAGTATTTGGGTTTGGTTTGAATATGCTGGATGTGATGTCCTTCTACTATTTATTTATTCCTACCTGGTTCTTTACCATCATGACCTATACTTTCTTAGCCGGCCAATATGGGGCCAAAGAACAATATCCCGAAGCAGAAGCCAAGGAGCAAACGTTCAATGAAAATGTTGAACTTTACCAACAAAAGATCGCCAGTACAGAGCCTACGCCGATTAAAGACACCTCCGTTTTCTCGAAAATATTAAACAGTATTGCTTTCACCGCCTTGGCCTTAACATTGCTTTTAGCGGGCAATGTATTATTTGGAAGTGCGGATGAAGGCGCTTATGCCGCCAATAGAGAAACCTTCTATTTCTATGGGTTCATTTGTACTATTCTATATTTTGTTACGGCTTATTGGACGATGCAAAGAGGAAAAATAACAGCTTAGCTGTTTTCAAAAAGCACAGCATGAATTTCAGTGAATTAAAGCAAGATAATATCTCCCAAATTGCCTCCCGAATTCCTTGTCCGACTTATGATCGGCAGGAATTAAAAACCGGAATCGTGCATGTTGGGGTAGGTGGTTTTCATCGTTCTCACCAAGCCTATTATATCCATCAATTGTTGGAAAAATACAACACATTAGATTGGGGTATCTGTGGGGTAGGCTTGCGAGAAGCCGACCGAAAAATGTATACTATTCTAAAAAAACAGGATTACCTGTATACACTGATTGTGCAGCATGCCAATGGAGCAGTGAAAAGTGAAGTGATCGGCGCTTTGAATGAGTTCTTATTGGCAGTGGATACGCCTAATCAGGTCATTGACAAGATGGCCCACCCAGATACTAAAATCGTTTCCCTAACCATCACAGAGGGGGGCTATAATTTCAATCCATTGACCGGAGATTTTAATTTTGAAAATCCTGACGTCCAACAAGAACTCCTACAGCCTGATCAGCCGAAAACGATCTTTGGCTTCTTAACTGCCGCCTTGAGAAAACGTCGAGCCAATGGATGGCCTCCTTTCACTATTTTATCTTGTGATAATATTCAACATAATGGTGACGTAGCTCGTAGGATGTTGCTGGCTTTTGTCCAAAAGCAAGATGCTGAGCTCGCTGAGTGGATAGAACAAGAGGTATGTTTTCCTAATACGATGGTAGACCGAATTACACCGGTAACGACTCCAGCAGCCATCGATTATTTACAAGAGACATACGGGGTAAAAGATGAGTGGCCAGTGATCTGCGAGCCGTTTATTCAATGGGTAGTAGAAGATAAATTTGCCAATGGCAGGCCTCCACTTGAAAAAGCAGGTGTTCAATTTGTGCCCAATGTAACGCCTTACGAGAAAATGAAAATTCGGCTTTTAAATGCCGGGCATTCTGTATTGGGCATTCCAGGGGCTATACACGGTCATTCAACCATTAATGATTGCATGGAAGATGTCGTTTTTGCCCGATTCATGCGCCAATTTATGGATAAGGAAGCCACCCCTGTTTTAGATGCTATCGAAGGGATTGATCTAGAAAAATACAAAGACAGTTTAGAAGAACGATTTGCCAATCCAAATATCAAGGATAGCGTAAGTCGTATTTGTTCGGAAAGTTCGGCCAAGCTACCTAAGTTTTTAATTCCCACGCTGCAAGAAAATTTAGCCAAAGACGGAAGCATCGAATACGCCACATTGATTTTGGCGGCCTGGTGTTATTACAGTGACCAAGGTATCAATGAAAATAATGAACCCCTTGAGATTATTGATGCGATGAAAGCCGAATTGCATCAAGCTGCACAGCACACGCAGAAGGAGGCCCTGGCGTTCCTGAAGCAGCCAGCGATCTTCGGCGATCTTAGTGAAAATAAACGATTTGTAAAAAAATATAAAGAAGTCATTCAATTGATCTATCAAGAAAAAAATATTAGAAAATTGATGAATGAATCAATAGGATAGTCTCACCATTATTATAAATATAATACTATTGATAAACAGTGTGTTAGCTGTCTGTTTAACTCGCTTTTCCGGCCGGTCGACCGGGAAGTATACCGCTAGAAATGAACGTTGACTAGCATTCCAAACGCTAATTATATCCTGCCTAAGTTCCTTCATTTTTTTTTAGTGTCTACCTAATAGGTGACCATTCTGTGATTCCGAGTCTATTGTTTGTAAGATGTGTAAATGTTGAGTCATGAAGTAGGTTTTCCAACTGGGTTAGATTGTCTTTTCTGAGTTTTCTCTTCTAACATTCGCATAAAGCTTATTACTGTTTCCACAAGCCCTAAACGGCTATCGTGGCCTTTATTTGCACGGGTATATTCCACTAAACAAATCATTCAAGTACCTCTATAGGAGTTTATCATTTAATAGCTATCAAATTGAAGAAAAAAATAACGATTGGAAGAAAGGACAAGGCTGATTTTCCTGCATTAGGCCTGAAAGGGATGGACATTAAAATGGATACTGGTGCCTATACCTCTGCTATTCATTGCCATAAGATCGAAAAAAGGGAAAAGGAGGGAAAAGAAGTACTGGTATTTAGCCTGCTTGATCCTTCTCATTCTCAATACCAGGACCAAGAGTTTTCAGTGGAAGAATATACCGAAAAACGCATCAAAAGTTCCTTTGGGAGCTCAGAAAAACGCTATGTCATTGAAACGGATATTATGCTTTTTGGACAAAAATATGCGATTGAATTATCCCTAAGTAAACGGGGCGAAATGAAGTTTCCCATTTTGATTGGAAGAAGATTTCTGATGGGAAAGTTTATTGTTGATCCTTCCAGATATAATCTTTCTTATAAAAAAAGAATAAATAATTAAATATGAAAATAATCATTCTATCACGCCACTCAGCCTTGTATTCGACCAAAAGATTAGTAGAAGCAGGGGAAAAGATGGGGCACGAAATGCAAATAGTCGATCATTTAAAATGTAACATAGAAATTGAAAAAAAGAGTCCAAAGGTTTATTACAATGGGACATATCTGGAAAGTGTAGATGCTGTCTCTTATACACATCTCCGAGCCCACGAGACCGAGGCTGATCTC
>CAJXUM010000779.1 GCA_913060855.1 uncultured Lewinella sp.
TATCTATGGATATGCACTTCAAAAAGGGCCTTGTCTTAGCAAAAAAATGACACTTCCTATCTCCAAAAGCGCTGCCCAAACATGCTCTAAGCTTCTAAAATAGGCTTACCTGCCCCGACTCCGCTAGCGGCAAGATAGTAAAGAATGGCAAAACTTACTAGAGTAAACAGCATCACAAATGCAAAGACTGTAACCGGCAATTCGTGGCTAAAAATCGACATACAATTACTCGGGAACGTAAAGAGGATGCCTAGCTATTTTTTACTAAGCTTCTAGAACGACTAAGTGAAAACTACCAGTTTGCTAGCGATTACGAGGACGTATACTGTAAGTCGCTGCGTTTCCTTAAGGAAGTAGAAAATCATATTGCCGCTATAGGATACTATCTATGGCAACGTAATCTCTTACATCTGATACATCGCCGAATATGCCAATAACTATGATTTTGAAGAAAGGATTTCAACGTAATAATCTTTTTTCGAAAAAGAGAAATTAAAAATGGGCAGAACAACGGTTAGGCCCACATGTTTCCTACGGTCGCACGTCGCCTCACCTGGCGTGCCTTGAATGGTGCCTCCTCCTGCCAACATTGAGCCGGGCGTTAGAATTGGCGACTTCTATTTGACCGACGACTTAAAAACTCATTTTGCCAAGCTTGATGAAAACAGATTGGACTATTTTTATTTTCTAAGGTCGAATGGTGAACATGGGCATGTATTCACATTTGGGTATGCCGGCATTTCGTTCTATTTATTTACGCCAACTGAAGATTACACCATAGATGATATTCCGAGCAGGATTGAAGTGAACCCTCCTTTTGACGGCTGGGCAATGGGGGGCATCACTTTTGGTAGTAGTTTCGTTGCTGTAGCCAATGCATTTGGTTCCCATGTTACGACGACAGGCGATCATTTTTATGACGGAATTATTTTTTGGGCAGATAATTCGGGACTTTTGGTTGACCGCATTGCTGTCCGATAATCACTTTGCCTTTACTATCGGTCCATTAATAAATAAAAAGAGGGTTGTCGGTAACAAAGTGTAAACTATCAATTTCGGCTAAACGCCACCACTGCATCTATACAAGCGATTGTTGGCAAGCTAATTGGAATGGGCGTGAACAAAACAATGGAATTATGAGATTTACTATAACCGTATTATTCTTTTTATTGATTTGCTCTTTCGTTAAAGGACAAAAGATAGGCACGAAATGGTATAGTGAGACTGCGAGCAATGGGGTAATCATACAGAATAGCTTCAATAAGGGTGGACCATACACAGGGCCTGTAAGAAAATATTTTAATGTTAGTAACTTGATATTCTTTACTCGTGTTATTAATGAAACCGGAAATCCGTTGGAACTGACAATTAATTTTTCTGCTGATTCAATTGCCATTCCTAATTCCCCCGACACCTTCGTGAAATTGTTTCTGCCTCCGGATACCATGACCCTTGACAAGCGAAACTTATTTAGCTATGGCGTAACAGCGTTGGAGTCATTTGATCAATCGACCAGGTTTCAAAGAAAGTTAAATCCTAATGAGGATTGCCTTTTCAATGTTGTAGCCATCTTTTATCAGACAAAGGCAGGTGCATGGAACCAAGAAAGAGGAGGCAATCGAGGAGAACTTGTTTTAAGAGGGCAAGACCTTTTTTATAGAATGCCACCACAGATTGATTTCCTACACTGCGGACAGATTATTTTTAATAAATGAGCCTTCATAAGGATGTTTTTAACCCAAATGGTGTTGCCCAAACATGTTCTTACTCCAATCGATCAAACTGATAACGCCTTCCTTGTACAAAACCAGTGACTAGTCCATCTTCATTAGTAGTAAACTTGAACCGGTCCCCATCAATGATGTCGATGACGTTTAGTTCGTCAAGGAAACGCAAGGGATATTTTTCATCTGGGCTGACTATAATCACCAATTGGTCCTTTTCAATGGCGATTTCGACTTCGAATTCCTGTGGCCTGTAGATGTATCGACCGACCTTGTCCTGGATTTCTGCCAAAGGAAGATCAATTACCTCGATCGTGTCGGCTTGGGCTAAATCCCAACCATATAGTTCGGCAGCTGCTCTTTGGATTTCTTCAATTAAGCGCGCCGCGTTATCAGAACCACTCATGACGACCATGGCGTCTCCTCTTTTGGCATAACTAAAGAGCTGACAAGTGTATCCGGCGTTTTTCCCTCCATGCTGAAAAATCAAGCTATCTCCTTCTGCGCGTAATCCAGGTCCTAATCCATAATTCCATTTATCTTTTGTCAGCATGACCTCGGTGATGTCTTGACTGAGTACTTTTTCAGATTTACCCGCGAAGGCCTCTTGAATTCCTATAGCAAAGCGAGCCAAGTCTGAAGGTGTAGTCCACAAACCAGCCGCCGCTTGTTCTGGGTAATTGTGCCATAAACCTGGATACATTTCACCTTCTCTGTCAAAGGCTGCACTAGCCTGTGCATGAAGGTCCTTAGGAAGCGGTTGGATGAAAGTACTATGCTTCATGCCCAATGGGGAGAGAACGACTGCTTGCATATAGTCGGCAAACGATTGGCCACTGATATCCTCAACAACACGCTCGACAATAGTATAGCCGCCGCCCGAATAACGACTGATTGCGCCAGGAAGTGTGTCGACATAAATAGCCGCTGTATTGCCTTGCCCATTTAAAACTTCAATATCTGTTGGGAAGGTATCTGTCTGGGTGTAACCTGGAAAACCATGTACCGTAGTACCTGCTGTATGGGTTAGTAAATGCCGCAAGTTGACCTTGACCGTATTTGTAAAAGGACTTTCGGGTAGCTTCCAAGAGGTCAAATATTGATTGACATCCTCATTCAAGGCTAGTTTCCCTTCTTGCACCAATTTTAGCGCGCCCATACCACTTACAGGCTTACTAATAGATGCCGCTTGAAAAAGAGTGGATGTGTCTACCATTTGGCCCGTTTCTGTATTGGCAAGACCATAACCTTTTGCCCAATGTAGTTTACCATTGCGAACGATAGCCACACTTATTCCTGGGATTTTGTACTCAGCCAATCGCTCATTAATCGTATAGGACTTGATTTCTTCTCCTTTGATTTGTAGGGAAGGGGTCAAGGCATTTTCAATGGCTTGGATCTCCGCCGCTATAACGTTCTCCTTGGTCGGACTAGCTGCCGGTTGGCAGGAAAAGAGTACGAATACTAGTAATAGGGAATAAGCAAGTAATCGATGCATGATAATTTTATTCTCTGAAGGTGTGTAAGAATCACTTGATGATTTCCTATTTGGTCAAGCTATCCACCACCATTTTCATAATCGCTCGAGAGCGAGGATCAAACCAAAGGTCAAGTTTCTGTTGGGTAGAGACTTCCGGAATATTTTCGAGACGTTCAATCAATTCTGCTCGCATACTTTTCTTAGAGCCTTGTAGTATGTTATCAGGTAAAAGTAAAAGGCGTTGTAGGCGCTCTTCCGCTTTGGTTAGCAACTCCTCCATCGGATGCACTTCGTCTATCAAATTGCACGCCTTAGCCTCCGCCACACTCATCAATCTTCCTTGCATGAGGTTATGGTAAGCTTGTCTTTTGCCCAGCCAAAAGGCGTATAATTGGAATATGTTTTCAGGTACGGTGATACCTACTGCCACCTCATTGAGTCCGATGATGAACTTTTCACCAGCCGCCATCATTCGGTAGTCGCAGGTAACGGCAAGTACGCAACCTCCAGCCGGACTATAGCCATTGATAGCGGCAATTATGGGCTTGGGAAATTGGACCATTTCGATCACCATGGCGTCCCAATGTTCCCAGAATTCTTGGATTTGCTTTTCATCGTAGTAATACAATTCTTTCAAATCTAGTCCTACTGTAAAATAGCCAGGCGTATTCCCAGTTAAGATCAAGGCTCTGGTGGCGGTATCCTGCTTAATCCTAGCCAGTTCTGTCCGGATATCTTTGACGACATCGGTATTCATTGGGTTAGCCTTCCCTCTATTGAGTTGGAGGATTTCGTATTGATCTCTTTTAATTACATTGATGAAGCTCATATTGGGTGTTATTTGGCAAAATATTGTCTAAATCCTGCTGCTGTGCTGAGCTCGACTTTTTGCTCTAATTCTAATAAATCGAGATAGCCTTTTAGCATTGAAACTGTAAATATATTACCTGTCTCTTATACACATCTCCGAGCCCACGAGACCGAGGCTGATCTC
>CAJXUM010000780.1 GCA_913060855.1 uncultured Lewinella sp.
CTACACTATCCTCTTCGTCGGCAGCGTCAGATGTGTATAAGAGACAGGAATACCATCCGTACTATGAAACCTACGTCGGCAAGGTTGGAGAAGGCCCTATCCTATCCATCTTAAGCCAACAAGAAGTAGATATTGCAGACTTTTTCCGGAATCTTCCTGCTGATCGTTGGGACTATCGGTATGCCGACGGCAAATGGACGATCAAAGAGGTGCTATTGCATATCATCGACACGGAACGCATCTTTAGTTATCGGGCTTTACGAGTGGGCCGCAAAGACAGCATCCCGCTTCCAGGCTACGAGCAAGATCCCTACGTTATCTCCTCCGGCGCTAATAGCAGAACACCTGAATCATTAATTGCAGAATTTGAAACCGTACGGGCCGCCAGCTTACAGCTTTTCAATCATCTTCCTGCCGATGCTTGGGAACAAATGGGTACAGCTAGCGATTCGCCCATTACGCCACTGGCATTGGCTTACATTATTGCTGGACATGAATTACATCATGTAAAAATCATTAAGGAACGATATATGTAAGACTCGGCCGATCCGGTGGTAAAAGCGGCACAATAGTAAATCGTAAAATTATTTTCTGATGGAACAGTTTAGTAAAACAGAACGGAATACCGTGAAACGAGTGCCGAAAAGAGGGCACTACGACAAGAAGTCAGTCTATGAGATACTGGACGCAGGCTTTATTGCCCATGTCGGGTTTTCAATAGATGGGCAACCCTTTGTCATCCCTACCGCTTATGGTAGAAAAGACGATCAAATCTATTTACATGGTGCTACGACTAGTCGCTTGATCCAACATTTACAAACGGGGGCTCCCGTATGTATTACCGTCACCTTTGTCGATGGCGTTGTATTGGCCCGCTCCGTTTTTCACCATTCTGCCAACTATCGTTCTGCCGTGGTCTTTGGTACCGCTAGGTTGGCGACCGATGAAGAGAAAATGGATGCGCTAGAAGTCGTTACGGAACACATCCACAAAGGCCGATGGGAAGAAGCTCGCCAACCCAATGCCAAGGAACTCAAGGCAACATCAGTGCTAATTGTCGATATCGAACAAGGCTCCGCCAAAATCAGAACGGGAGGGCCTTCCGATGACAAAGAGGATTATGAATTACCGATTTGGGCGGGTGTGATCCCGATGGATACGGTATTTAGGAAACCGGTAACTGATCCGCTATTGAAGGAGGGTATTCCTATGCCGCCTAGTGTACTACCATTTGCTGAATAAAACATACCTCTATTTCGGGAGCAGGTCAAGACCGCTTTGATGTACTATATATTTCGTAACTTGATAAAGATCAAAACCTATCGTTATGAAATATTTAATCACCCTACTGTTGGTTAGTACCTGCTCCTTCGCTTTTACACAAGAAACAACTCCTGTGGATCATCCCAATTTTAAGGCCTTCACACTCGAAGAACTAGAAGGACAGATGAAGGAATCGGGACGCCCCTGGCTTCCCTTTCTCAAAGTCCCTACGCTGAGCACTGGCATCTACTCCTTGAAAGTTGGCGCCACCGATCGGCAACAACCGCATGATCAAGACGAGGTCTACTATGTCCTGAAAGGCAAGGCCAAGTTCGAAGCCGGTGAGGAAAAAGCCAATCTCGCCGTAGGTTCTATCCTATTCGTCAAAGCCAATGTACCTCATCGTTTTTATGACATTGAGGAAGATTTGGAAGTGCTGGTCTTCTTTTCTGCGGTGAAGGAGTGAATGAGCCGCCGTTGTTGTTGCGTCTCCGACCAACAACTATACCTTGGCGCGCATTTTCACGCCGCTGCTTTGTTGCTGGTCAAAGACACAGCAACGGCAGCGCTGCGATGGCAGGGCGTAAACCAGCCGACCTACAATCTACAACCAAACCTTGGCGCGCCTCAGCCAAACCCGCAACCCGCAACTCCCCCTACACCACCTTCATCCCATCCGGATCCCAATTAATAATTTGCTGTCCAAAATAACTCATATTGGAAGCCAGGGAGGGGCCGGCGGCACGTAGGCCGAAAGAGGCATCCTCGACGACCTTGGGGCCACCTCGCATCGCGTTTAGGAAATTCATCCAGTGGGCACGACTGGAGCTATAGCCTTCTGGGGCTGTATATTCCATTTCTTTGGGGCCCCTCATGCGAGATTCTGCGGGGTAGGTCGCCGCGTACCATTTCTCGTAATCTTTTTGCTGTGCTTCGCTAAACGTACCGTAGGTATCCCAGCCGCCATAGCCTGGCGCATTGGGTAATTTTCGCTGGCTCACTACGACACTCCTGCCCCGGACCTCCATGATGCCTTCCGAGCCGACGAAACGGAATTTGGAACCGCCACCGCTACCATCCACAAAATTGGAACGGAGCTGTAGGTTAAAAGCAGGGTGAGTTTTCGTTTCCGGATAATCATAAATGCCCAGGATGATATCGGGTACATCACGACCGTCTTTCCAGTAGCGTAGGCCACCACTAGCGTAGATGCGATTGGGCCCATTAGAACTCAAAATCGTATGCAGGCCTGAGAAGAGGTGCACATAGAGATCACCAGCTACCCCCGTGCCATAATCCTGGTAGTTACGCCAACGGAAAAAGCGAGTTTTATCAAATGGCATTTTGGGCGCATCTCCAAGGAAGCCCTTCCAGTCAACGGTCTTTTCTGATGCATCAGTTGGAATCGAATACTGCCAAGCACCTAAAGCAGAATGCCGATCATACCATACTTCCGCTAGAATCAAATCACCTATAATGCCACTTTCATACAATTCTTTGGCTTTGTGATAAACAATGGAACTGACCCGCTGGCTACCCACCTGGAACACTTGTCCCGTCTTGCGCTGCGCCTCAATGATCGCATGCCCCTCATCCAGGTGATGCACCATCGGCTTTTCACAATACACCGCCTTTCCGGCCTCCATCGCTGCAATAGAAATCTTGTCATGCCAATGATCGGAAGTAGCAACAATCACGGCATCCACATCTTTGCGATTAATAATTTCTCGGTAATCACGCGTCGTGAAAAGATGATCTCCAAATACTTCTTTGCTACGCACTAAATGCCCATCGTATAAATCACATACCGCTACCAATTCTACGCCTGGTAAAGACAGGGCTGTCCGGCAGTTATTAAAACCCATAATTCCCATCCCAATACAAGCAATTCGGATTTTGTCATTTGCACTGGTAGAAAGCAGTAAGGGATAATCTTCAGCAAGTGCCTCTACCCCACTGGCTCGAAGTCCTGCGGGCAAGAAGCTAACTCCCACTATTCCACCCGCCATTTTTTGCAGGAATGATCTTCTGTTTTTCTTTGACATATCTCGGGTTGTTTTGATTCAAAAATCTTAATCGGAAGATAAGAAAATAGCTATTAAACGACCTCATCTAAAATGCCATATCAACGCTTCTCTGTTTAGAAAGCAAAAGCGCTACAAAGCTCGAGGCAAAAAAAGTTCTTTTTTTCCAACGGCATTAAACTTTATTACGGAACGATCGTTCTAGTAAGTGTATTTCAAATCGGAACGAACGTTCCATATTAAACATCTTCTTCACCAAAGAATCTATAATCATGAGTAAGTTAGCAGGAAAAGTAGTAGTCATCACAGGAGGAAATAGCGGAATTGGGTTAGCATCTGCACATGCCTTTAAAGCAGCAGGTGCCAAAGTAATTGTCAATGCACGTAACCAGGAACGTTTACAACAAACCCTTCAGGAACATCCAGGTGCATTTGATGATGTATTTATTGCGGATGTCACAAAAGTGGACCAACTCGCCAGCTTTTATACGCAGATCGGCGAAAAGTATGGTCAAATTGATTTGCTTTTCTTGAATGCAGGCGTAGCCTACTTTGCCCCTATCGAAGCCATTGACGAAGCATTTTATGACAGCCAATTCAATGTCAATGTCAAAGGAGTATTGTTTAGCGTACAAAAAGCACTTCCTTATTTGAAGCCAGGTGCTTCTATCCAAATCACTTCTTCGGTTGTCAATCAGATGGGTATGCCCAACTCAAGTGTATATGCCGCAACTAAAGCAGCCGTTCGCTCGATTACTCGGACGATTGCTGCAGAATTGGCAGAACGAAAAATCCGCGTGAACAGCATTAGCCCTGGTCCTATTGAAACACCTATTTTCAGTAAAATGGGGATGGCCGAAGAGCTGTCTCTTATACACATCTCCGAGCCCACGAGACCGAGGCTGATCTC
>CAJXUM010000781.1 GCA_913060855.1 uncultured Lewinella sp.
GAGATCTCCACTATCCTCTTCGTCGGCAGCGTCAGATGTGTATAAGAGACAGCGGAAGGGGCGATTAAGTCTTCGCCCTCCCAGTCGGTCCAGTGGATTAAATCGTAGGAACAGGCAAAACGCTCGAAAGCTCCGGGCTTCCAAAAAGCCCCGAAATAGAACATAATATAGAGGTCATCGTATTGGGCAATCTGTGCATCCCCGCATATTCCTTTGTGTCGAGTAATGACCGGATCTTCCCCAAAGCGTTCCCAATTGACCATATCATCAGAAACGGCCATGCCAATACTCTCGTAATCGGCCGTATCTCCCTTGGCATTGTAATACATGACGAAAGGATGTCCTGTGTGCTTCTCTCGGTCGCGAATCACCAAACTTTTGTAAATGGTTTTATCTTCAAACCAGCGAATATCATTGTCCTTAGGGGACAGGATGGGCTGGTCCATCGTATTCCATTCCTGCGCTACGCCTAGCTGGGGAGCATTCGCTAATCCGATTTTCAACACCCCCGCTTCGTAGCCAGCCGCATTTCCGCCCAGGTAAGTCATCCAGTATTTGTCTTGGTATTTCTCGACCCCATAATCGCCGCCCCATTCGGTATTAACTAGTGATACATAACCTGCCTTTTGACTGGCATCCCAGGTGTCCTCGGTGAAGGAGAGCAGCTTTCCTTTTGATTCCCAATGCAGTAAATCCTCACTTTCCGATAGCCAGGTTTCGTAGCCTTGGCCATCAAAAACGATATAGGTCATATACCACCTTCCATTCTCTTGAAATATAGTGGGCGAATCCACCATTTTTGTGGTATCGGGATGTTGTAAGACAATCCCATATTTAAAGGGCGTTTTCACTTCATCGTAAACACGCTCCATGGTTTCCGGGGAAACCACTCTTGCAAATTCAGTTGCTGTTTGCTGATTACAGCTCAATGTTAGTCCACAACCAATGATCACTGCGAATAAGAATAGGTTCCTCATATTAGTGCTATTATCTATCTTTTTGGGTTGGTGTTGATCTGCTCAGGAACAGGATCCATCCTTATCAATGAAGTTGTTTAAGAATGATTTTTTGAAGCGAAATTTGAAGGAATAAGGTTCTGGGAACTGGTTTTTTCTTCAGCATAGCATCGCTACGGTGGAGAAAAAAGCGGTTTTCAGGTTCTTGTTCTCTCGAATTACAGCCAATCAATCATTCTTAAGCAACTTCGTAATAAAAAAAGCATAGTGGGTGCTATCCTTCCTTAGCAGTCCTCTTCCGCGACAGGTTTCCCTAATAGCGGCTAAGGTCATTGGAATAGCAGGGGTGCGCTTATCGCTCTATCTTGAGTTTGGCACCTATTCGCAGATCTACCAATTGATTACCTAATACCCTTACTGGCACATCGCCATCATTCGTGGTAGAAAAAGAGGCAATAATCAATAACTGCTTAGCTCCTTTGATGGGTTTGAATCTTTCCGCTGAGAATTCGGCAAATGATTCTTTTTCGGTTGTTTGGGTCACAAAGCCCTCCGTATCCACTGGAGCAGCTTGGGCGACGCGTTGAGGCTCGCTGAAGAGAGAATCTAAAACGACACCTCTTTCGCCTTGAAAATATCCCTGGACATCCACGGCAAGTGGAATATTATTCTCCGTCACTAGCTTAAACTCGGCCTCGCTTACTTCGCCATAACCAGAAAAATCAATCGCAAAAGTATCTCGAGCAATGAAATTGCGGGCATTACCGAAAAGCGGCAACTCTACTTCGACATTAACCTTATAGAAACTACTATCAGTGATAAATCCAGGCACATCTGTTTCACTACCAGGGCTAGTCAAAATGTCCACATCATAAAATAAGGACACAGGCCCCGCGCCCAATAGCGAATCGATATTGGAGTTATCTTTCGTAAAAGTGAAAGCGGTAGATTTTGTCTCTCCTATCTCATCTAGCGTAGGATATTCAAAGTCGATACCATTATCTACAAGCTCACTTCGAATAGAAAGAACTTCGGAACGAACGGTAGTCACCTCAAAACGTTCAACCAAGGCTTGCGTGGGAATTCCAAAGGAATTTTCGATATAGAAATTCACCTTAGGCTCTTTGAAAAACACTTCGCCTTGGGTCCAGTTTTCGAAGAAGTCGATATGGATCGTATCTGATCCACCCGGGTATAGTTGATTGGCAAAAAAGCCCTCCGCGTAGGCAAACAAGACTTCTTGAAAACTAACATAAGCACTCGGCAACAACAAAGGAGAACCGCTCTCCAGGCCTTTAGCTTCGTAAGTAATCTGAATATTCCCAGCAGCATCTGGGCTTACCAGGTAATCTGTGATATCTGCTGCTGAAAATAAATTGGTAGTAAAGGGCTCTTCTCCCTCTCCAGAATAAGGGGGGATAGTTCCTGTAAAAGTCAGGATTTCACCCTCTTTACTCACTTGCGGCAATCGAATCGTCACCTCTACCGGTTCTAGGTGAGGATTACGGAAGTAGTAAATAAACTCTCCCTGCTTAATATCTATCCGTTGGATTTCCAAGCCGCTTTGGTCATAAAGCGGTAAAGCTTGGTTATCGGAAAACAAAGGGATAATAGAGAAGGTCTCTAATGTTTCGTAAAAAGGAGCAAAGACCTGATCGCTATTTTGCGAAATAACATTCCCTTTGTACAAGAACCGTAAGGTTCCATCAGGATCAACAAATAAAGTGGAATTTTCTTCGAAATCTTCAAGTAATTCACCGATCGAAATCTGCGTATTGATCAAAGGAATGGCATATTCTGCGCCATAGGTTACCTTATCAATATCTTCTAAGATCTCAAGTTGATTACAAGCGCCCAAGAATAGGCTTAAAGCAATGACTGCTTTGAGGAAATACTTATGCATAGCCTTCATTTTTTGGGTATCAGAGATAAGGCTAGCGTTGGATTCTTTAATGGATAATTATTAATGAGTAATTAATAATTAGGAAATGAAGATTTGTAGTGCAGCATGTGAAATGGATTCTCCATTATTCACCATTCATTACAAATTATTAATCATTGCCAATTATCAATTCTTAATTAAACACAATACAAGAATTCCAATTGTTGCTATTTTCCGTAACCTTTAACCTGATCAATCTTCAATTTATTATCTGAGGGTGTAAAAAAGATCTAGGTTGGGTTTTAAACGTGCTTACTCCGCAAAGTTACAAAGAAAATAGATGGCATGCTTGGCGAAGGGGAGAATAATCGTTTGCAAGCTGACGAAACCATGGAATAAGGGGATTTCTTCTATACTTCCTACACACCAATATGCTTGACTTTTACATCTTTACAGCTATTCTGATCAAAAAAAAGCTTATGAAAACCTTAACTCAATTCTTCCTATTCGCCCTATTTCTATGCCTAATGGGGAGTTGTGGCACAGCCAAATTAGCGACCAATAGTTATTCTCCGGCTCCTATACAAGAAAACCAGGACTACCTGACAAAATCACTTTTCAACTCCAAGGACAAAACCATTTCAGAAGAGGGCATCGCTCAGATTCTAGACAGTGAGATCAAGCTTCCAGATACCATCCGCTTGGCGATTCTCAACTATGCGTCTAATTCTATCAATCGATATTATTCTGCTTATTGGAGTAATGAAGAGTTTTTGAAGCTCCAGCAATCCTTTATCGAGATTTTCAAGAAAAAGCTATCCGTCAATTCCAAAGTGAAGCAAATCATCCTCATGCCTAAATTGATGATCGGTACGAATCCAAACATCCTCACATTAAGAGAATCTGCCGTGCGATTGCAGGCTGATTTATTCCTAGTGTTCTCTGTCAACAGTGATATTTACTATAAATACAAAGCCTTCAAAAAAGATGAGGCTAAAGCTTACGCCACAGCCGAAGCCCTATTAATGGATGTAAGAACGGGCATTATCCCCTTCTCTGATATCGTCACGCGCGAAAACCAAGTCACCAAAGACAACATGATAGACTTGAGTAGTCAGGACACACAAAAGCGAGCAGAAAATGGGGCCATCCAGTTGACCTTGGAGGAGTTGAGTACACGGGTGAATGATTTTTTGAAAGAGGACAAATAACCTCTTCTCAAACTCCTGTTTAGCAAGAGTTGAGTAACTGTTAAGTAATGATACTTTTTGGGAATAATAATATTTTTATTTATTTTGTATACAGTCTGTCTCTTATACACATCTCCGAGCCCACGAGACCGAGGCTGATCTCG
>CAJXUM010000782.1 GCA_913060855.1 uncultured Lewinella sp.
CGAGATCAGCCTCGGTCTCGTGGGCTCGGAGATGTGTATAAGAGACAGCTTCTTAAAGAATTTGACAAAATTAGTGGGTGCCTCGAAGCCGGCTTTGTAGGAGATTTCTTTAATGCTTAAGGCGGTATTCATCAAAAAACGCTTAATCTCTAGAATTAAGTACTGGTCGATATAGCTCTTGGCGGGCTGCTGCATGATCTCGTAGGTAATCCGATTCAGCTTTTTGGTAGAGATCTGCAGCGCATCTGCATAAAACTTAACCTGTCGGCTTTCGAAGATGTGATCCTGCAATAATTGCTGAAATTGCTGGAATTCATCAAAGTAAAAAGATTGCTTTTGTGGGTCGAGACTTGTTTTTCGCATTCTTTCTGCCGAAAAAAGAAGGATTTTTAGCGAAGCTTGGATAATCTCTTCGGTGGCGAAATCATCAGGGGCAAAGAATTCCTCTTTGATGCGAATGACCAAATCGGAGAAAGTATCAAATTGGGAGGCATCCAAGTGGAGGATGGGGGAATAAAGATGGTAGTTGTATAGGCTGAGTTGTTGCATTAGGCTAGAACCTAGACTACTGCGCTCTAGAAACTTCTTGGTAAAAATCATCAAATAGGCTCGGAGGTCGGGATTGGGTTCGAAGGCCTGTACTTGTTCTTTGGAAATGAAGATGATACTCCCTTTGCGATAGGAATAGCGTTTAAAATCGATAAAATGATGGCCTTCTCCTTCCATCACAAAAAGAATAGCGTAGAATAGTAGGCGATGAGGATGGAACGGTTGTCCGCTGTTCTCACTTCCCAGGGTGAGCAGTTGTGAAGCACTAAATATATTGAATTCAAAATCCTTTTGCTGAATATTACGAAAGTCAATTTCGGGAATTTGCAGATCTTTATTCATAATACTTATTCGGTATAGATAGGAAGCTCAATAAAGAAGGTCGTGCCCTGGTTGGCTTCAGTGGTAAAGTAAATCTTACCGCCAGTGGCATCGATAATATTCTTAGAAATGGCCAACCCTAAGCCCATCCCAGAGGTTTTGGTGGTAAAGTTAGGTGAAAATACCTTTTCGATCATCGTTTCGGGAATACCAGCGCCATTGTCTTGCACCATGACGTAAGCGGTATTAGACTTGGTCACTAGTTGTATTGTGATTTCCCCCTGCCGGTCATCAGGAATGGCTTGGATCGCATTCTTGATCAGGTTATTGAGTACCTGAATGATTTGTCCTTTATCTGCAAAGGTTTGTACAATATCTTGGGGAAGATCAAGGTGGAGGATATCCGAACCATCTGGTGTCTCTCGGAAAATATGATAAACAGACGTGATCACATCATTGAGGTTCAATATTTGCTGCTGTGCCTTGGGCATTTTGGCGAAGTTGGAAAATTCGGAGGCAATCCGAGCCAAGTTTTCGATTTGTTCAATCAAGTTCACCGCCACTTTATCCATCATCTCGGCAGCGCGTTCAGGCTGGGTTTGTTGCACCCGAAGCAAATGTTGAATACTGAGTTTCATCGGAGTCAATGGATTCTTGATCTCATGCGCGACCTGTTTGGCCATTTCTCGCCAAGCGCCTTCTCGTTCCGACTGTTTAAGTTTGACCGTACTTTCTTCCAGTTTCTGGATCATTTGATTGTATTCGGCAATCAGTTGCCCAATTTCATCTTTGTTTTTCCACTCGAGTGGTTCACTTTGCCCCAATTCAAACCGACTCAGTTTTTCGCCGATTTTAGAAATAGGATTGGTCACCGAATTGGCTACTACAATCGCGATCACCCCTGCGACCAGCAATAGTAGTACATAGACATTGAGCAAGGTTCCCATGAAATCGTACAAATCACTACGGAGGTCACGACCCTTGGAATAGTAGGGGAGGCCTAAGTAAGCAATAATCTCTCGCTGTCCATTTCTCAGTGGTACATAGGCCGATCGGTAAGCTAATTCACCGATTTTTTCCTCTATAAAGATGGACGAAATAGTAGGCTGTTTCAAACCTTTCAACGCAACCGGATTCATCAGCGGAGCCATAATATTGCGGTCGAAAATGAATCGGGTGGAAGAGGATATCAGGCGACCATTGAGATCGAAGTAGTTGATATCCATATTGTGAATATTGGAGGTAGAAGCAATCAGCGCCTCCAAGTCGAACCCTTTGGGCCAATTTCGTTTATAATTCTTAAGATCGCGTTGTATATCTTGCTGTATCGTGTTTACCTTTCTATTGAGACGACTGCTGTGATAACTATCTGATGACTGACTGAAGAAAGTAACCGTCACAATACCTATGATGAGAAAGGAGCCGAGGACTAAAGCAATAACGGCCAATTGAATCCTATTTCTAAGGCTACGCCTACCTGTAAGCCGAAAGCCTAAATCTGGGGGCAAACTGGGGAAGAAATAATTAAACAGCCCGATGAGCAGGATCATCAAGATAAATAAGGCAAAGAGATAGGAAAACAGGGACCAAGGTTTGGTGTAACCTCCCACTGACTTACCTATGAGAACCGAAAGGTTATTTTCCCCTTGATAGTAAATATCTGATCGAGTACTGGTGAAAAAGGTTTGATAGGTATGGGGTTCTAATTTTTTTGCCTTGGCTTGGGGTCTATCGGTTGTATTACCATTAAATAAGACCGACCGCTTTCCCTGATAAACCACATAATCAAATTGATTAAGTTCTTTAAGTCCTTTGTATGGGGCATCCAGCAATAGTTCTGTATAGACTTTGGAAGGATTGGGGGGTTTCAATTTGAAGCTGAGCGCATATACCATCTTTTTACCCCCAACCGATCTTGGTTCTTTGTCTATGTATAGGTAGTTCAGCTCACTATCATATGATGGCAATAGAAAGAGTTGCTCGTAGGGCGTCTTTCGAAGGAAAGTCGTATCTCTCCATACCCGAAGGAAATCTGGGGAAAGCGGATTGGATACGTAGGATCTTACCGTACCAGGTTCAAAGGCATGAAATTGATAAGCGTAGTTATTAAACAGGTAATTTTTCTCAATTAATTTCAAGTCAATTGTCGACCGTACATGCGTACTATTTAATATCGAATCGGAGGGTAAAGACGCCATGACTTGCCAAATACTCGTATCGGCTCCCACTTCCATACCCAGGATGGCCATTTGTGGCTCAGCCTCGACATCTTGGGGATTTGCTAAGGTTCTAGCATAGTCCAATTGGGTCTTTAGGTCCTTATCCAATTTATATTTATACAATAGCACAGCCGCAAATGCCGCACATAAGAAGATCCAAAAGACGAGCCAAGTGAGACTAGAAATACTACTTTCTATGAAAAGCTCTAGGCACAGAATGAAAATAAGACTGATTAGACCTAAGGCTATCGGGGAAAAGGACTGAGGAAGTAAGAGGAGCAGGGGTAAAGAAGCCAAAATACTAACCAGTGCAATGATGATCCGTTCATTCCGATTTAGATCAAGCTCAAAAACGGTCAGCATGATTCGGTGGGAAAACAAAAACAAAGAAACCAACAAGAGTAATAAGCAACATATGGCTACAAAACTGCTCAACCCTAAATTGAAAACAGTATGGAAGTCAAAATTTAGGCCTGAGTAGAGAATCAGGTGTTTGAATTGGAAATTGGTAATCGTTAAGGCACCAATAATAATAAGAAAGGCTCCAGCTGCTAATCCCCAGCGCCCCCACCTCGATTCGGGAATACGGAAAAAAGTAACATATTCTCGGTGAAAAAAAGTAGCACACCAACTTAAGAGCAGGCTGCTAATCAATAGATCGATCAGCGGTTTGTTCCAGCCTTCCAACGCTAAGTTGGCGGTAAATAAATTCCAGATACTGGCTTTGCCAAATAGAAGATGCAAAATAGAAAAACGCACGCTCAATGCAGTCAGCAAGACTATCCCTATCCCATACAGATAATGATATTTCTTGCCAATAATAATGGCTACTTTATTGAAGGAAAATAGTAGCAAGAGAAAGGCCAAGGCAAAGCAGGATAAAACCCAGATCTGCCGCAGTGGATCGGTGGTGGGCTGGTCTTCTTTGAGAAAGCAATAGAATTTCCCTTCGGCATTTTTGACGGGAATGCCATCTCCACTTGATAGCTCAACCGTGACGGGAATGAAAAGATCTGCCGTAAACCCACTTTGGAGATAAGGACTTTCTAATGGATCTGTCTCTTATACACATCTGACGCTGCCGACGAAGAGGATAGTGTAG
>CAJXUM010000783.1 GCA_913060855.1 uncultured Lewinella sp.
CAGATGGTGGTCCGGGCAAAGACGGGATCCCAGCCTTGGATGCACCGGATTTTATTGAAATCGACCAAGTGGACTTCCTCGATGATGATGATCTAATTATTGGATTTAAAGTAGGCAATGAAGTGCGTGGCTATCCTCATCCCATCCTCGATTGGCATGAGATTATCAATGATGAATTGGGAAATACTCGAGTAGCCATCACCTACTGCCCCCTCACAGGCACGGGTATTGGCTGGAATAGAGACCTAAGCACAGGTACTACTACTTTTGGCGTATCCGGCTTGTTATACAATACCAATCTTATTCCCTACGATCGAGGCACAGATAGTAATTGGTCTCAGATGTTACTGGAAGCGGTTCAAGGCAAAATGGCCGGGACTGCGATTGAAACCTATCAAGTACTGGAAACCAGTTGGGGAACTTGGAAAGAACTATACTCTTCGTCAAAAATCGTTTCCACTAATACGGGATGGAATAGAAACTACGACCGTTATCCTTACGGTGACTATAGAAGCAATAATAATTCCCTTTTCTTCCCCGTGGCTATAAATGATGATCGACTACCATCAAAAGAGCGTGTGTTGGGCGTTATTTCTAGTACTAAAGCCGCAAAAGCTTATCGCTTCTCTCACTTTCCAGCAACAGGAATTGGGGTACTAAGCGATACCTTTAGAGAGAATAATTTGATCCTTATAGGCAGTCAAGAGCATAACTTCATCATGGCCTTCCAACAGCCCGCTGGATTGACTTTTGAAGCCGTACAGGGCCAACTGCCCATCAGCATGCGGGATAATGAAGGAAACCTTTGGAATATATTTGGTGAGGCTGTTTCGGGTCCTAGAGTTGGACAGCGTTTGGAAGCTACCAGGTCCTTTATTGGGTATTGGGTAGCTTGGGGTGCCTTTTATGAAGGCTTGGATATCTATGAATAGATCGCTAAGGTTATGAGCTTAGACTTCAGAAATTTCCGCTGGGCGTCCCTAGGAAAATTTCTGAAGTCTTACCCATCATTCTATCGGCTGCTATATTGTTCCTCATAGTAGGTACGATACGTTCCAGAAGTTACGCGCTCCAGCCACTCTGACTGGTCCAAATACCACTTAGCGGTACGACGTAATCCTTCTTTCACTCCTACCGATGGTTCCCATTGCAATTCATCCTTTAGCTTGGTTGCATCTATCGCATATCTTCGATCATGACCTGGGCGGTCTTTTACAAAATGAATCAATGCGCGTGAACTTCCTGCATCTCGGCCCAACATCTCATCCACTACATCACAAAGATCATGCACCAATTCTAAATTCATTCGCTCATTATTCCCACCGATATTATAGGTTTCTCCTACATTACCTTTGTGATAAATAAGGTCAATCGCTTCTACATGATCCCCTACCCACAACCAATCTCGCGTATACTTACCATCTCCATAGATCGGCAATGGCTTATTCTCTTTGATGTTGTTGATGACTAAAGGAATTAGCTTCTCTGGAAATTGAAACGGGCCGTAATTGTTAGAACAATTGGAAACAAGTATCGGCATGTCATAGGTATGGTGATAAGCTCTCACCAAGTGATCAGAACTCGCTTTGGAAGCGGAGTAAGGTGACCGCGGATCATACGGGGTATCTTCCGTGAAGAAGCCCTCAGCTCCTAAGGAACCATAAACCTCATCCGTAGACACATGATAAAACAACTTCCCTGCTTCACCTTCCCAATTTTTCCGGGCTGCATTTAGCAAATTGACGGTCCCGACAATATTGGTCATGATAAAGGACATGGGATCGGAGATGGAACGATCCACATGCGATTCCGCGGCTAAATGGATGACGCCATCAAACTGATGCACATCAAATAATTCTTGAATGAATGATTCATCCGTAATATCCCCCTTTGCAAATTTATAGTTGGGGGCATTTTCAATTTCTTTTAGATTTTCCAGGTTACCAGCATAAGTCAACTTATCCAAATTGATGATTTGGTAAGATGGGTATTTTTTAACAAAATGCTGAACCAAGTGCGAACCAATAAAACCCGCACCACCTGTAATTAAAATCTTTTTTGCAAAGGTCATACTATTCTGTTTTTACAACTCCTTTAAAATACTCATATGTTTTTTTGAGGCCTTCTTCACGACTCACTTTGGGCTCCCAACCCAAGATGCTTCTGGCCTTGGTAATATCTGGTTTACGGACTTTCGGATCATCTACTGGCAAATCTTTATAGATCAATTTGGCAGCTGGATTTCCGACTAGCGCTAATACCTCTTCTCCAAATCCTTTAATCGTAATCTCATCTGGATTTCCAATATTGACCGGACTTGAATAATCACTCTTCAACAATCGGTAGATTCCTTCTACCAAATCATCCACATAACAGAAGGAACGTGTTTGCGAGCCATCACCAAAAACCGTCAATCCTTCTCCACGAATGGCCTGAGAGAAAAACGCAGGTAATACACGTCCATCATTAACGCGCATTCTGGGTCCGTAGGTATTAAAAATTCGGATAATTCTTGTATCTACCTGATGCGCATTATGATACGCCATCGTAATCGCTTCCATAAAACGCTTGGCCTCATCATATACACCTCTTGGTCCGACCGGGTTCACATTTCCCCAATATTCCTCCGGTTGTGGATGAATAAGTGGATCGCCATATACTTCTGAAGTCGAAGCTACCAAAATCCTTGCCTTCTTTGCTAATGCTAGGCCTAATAGATTATGGGTACCCAATGCGCCTACTTTAAGCGTTTGGATCGGCATTTTCAAGTAATCGATAGGGCTCGCCGGTGAAGCAAAATGCAATATATAGTCTAGTTCACCTGGAACATGGACGAATTTGGATACATCATGATTGTAATATTCAAATTCGGGCAACGGAAATAAATGCTGGATGTTATCAAGACTCCCCGTCAACAGGTTATCCATTCCAATAACCTGATATCCTTCTTTAATAAATCTATCACACAGGTGCGATCCTAAGAAGCCAGCGGCTCCAGTAATTAAAATTCGTGGCACAATAAAACGTTTAAATGAGATAATGTTTGAGTAAATATAGAAGTACGTCTTGAAGACTACATGATGTGTACTGAGTAATGTTTTCCACACCAAGAAGAATCAATTATTCAGCTATACGTTATAATATAAAATATGTTGTCAGATACGCTGTAAAACAGCTTAAATTTAGTATTAATTTGATGGGATCAATAATCTTTTGCCTTCCAATTGATAATTGTCCACTTTCATTTTCCCTTTGAGCGCGGGATTGCTTTAATTTGCAGCATGTCGAAATACGGGTATACTTTTCTTCTCTGCACCATTTTGTTTTGTAGCTGGGGCTGGGCGCAAAATACGGATGTATTTGCCCGCAATAAGGGAGATGTCCTCATGCCTCATATTAGCTATGCAGTGCACACGCCAGGTGGAGACTTAGCCGATCGCTTTGGCAATAATTTCAGTGTGGGCCTAGGTTTGGAATGGATGACGGATCAATCCAATTGGATTGTTGGTTTCAGTGGTCAATTTCTTTTCGGGAATACGGTCAAAACAGATGTTCTTGCCCAGCTGAGGACCGATGCAGGAACGATTATAGGAAATAGTAGGTTGCCCGCCGATATCGGGCTTCGAGAGCGAGGATGGATAGCACAGGCTACCATAGGTAAGCATATTCCCATCGCAGGTAAAAACCCACGTGCCGGCATTCGCTTAACACTCAGTCCTGGCCTCCTGCAGCACCGTATTCGTATTCAAGGTGATCCGCAGCAGGCTGTTCCTCAATTGTTAGGGGGCTATAAAAAAGGCTATGATCGTTTGAGCAATGGCTTGAGTATTACCGAATTTATCGGCTACCAATTATTGAGTATGGATCGTCGCATGAATTTCTTTTTGGGTCTAGAATTCACGCAGGCCTTTACTGCTAATCGCCGAGACTTTGATTTTGATACTCGGATGAAGGATGAAACCAAACGGATAGATCTACTATATGGTCTAAAACTAGGTTGGATTATTCCTTTTTACACCGGCAAAAGCGGGGGAGATATTTATTACTAGCCGTATTTAAGCTTAATTGCAATCGCACATGCATATCATTTATAACCTTGCCATTCAACTCTATCATGTTGGTATTCGCATCGCTGCTCTGCTGTCTCTTATACACATCTGACGCTGCCGACGAAGAGGATAGTGTAGATCT
>CAJXUM010000784.1 GCA_913060855.1 uncultured Lewinella sp.
AAGAACGAAGGCTTGCTTTAAAAGATAATTTAGCTCCATACAATCTATTTTAGAATAAAGTCTAATATAGAGATGGTTTTAAAATGGGTAGATACTCTGCTATCAACCCCAAATAAAATATATTCATCTAACAAGGCTATTTCAAAGTCATATTCGTAAATTAGACTTACCCAAGTCTTAATTTAAAAGAAATCGTATTCGCAGTCAACATAAAACTACTATTCTAACCCAGACATGATTATGTTTTCTCGTATTATTTTCACCTTGCTTTTGCTTGGCTCTCTTGCTCATATCCAGAGTCAAAGTGTTGATGTCGCTACTTTGCAGCAGCAATTAACGTCCGCCCAGGGAACCCAACGAGTGGATATTCTCAATACCTTAACTGAGCAATTAAAGTTTTCGCAGCCTACCCAAGCCAAAACCTTCGCAGATGAGGCCTATTCTCTGAGTAATAAAATCGCTTACCTCAAGGGTATCAGCGCCAGCGCCATTTACCTGGGAATCTCTGAAAGAGACGCTTCCAACTATAACAAAGCTATCCGCATTGTCAATACTGGTTTGGAAGCATCCCGCTCCGCTAACGATTATCCGTCAGCATTAAAGGGGCTGGAGGTCCTCAAGACCATTTACCAGCTCACCAATCGATCCAAGAAATTAGCCGAAGTCGAGGTCATGCACAAGCAAATCAAAACGAGACTGGATTTACGCCAAACTTCCGAGCAGTTGGCAGAACTAGAGAAGATGGTCGAGGTGAAAGACGATGAGCTGAATTTATCAGAACAGGAGAAGCAACAAATCGCTGCGGAGAAAGAAGCCGTAATGGACGAACTGAACCTAACTATCGAGGAAAAATTGCGTCAAGAGGCCGAATTGGCACGAGTAGGTTTAGAAAGAGCTGAGCTTGAAAAGGAATCGCTCCAACTCGAAAAAGAGGCTATAGAATCCGCCCTCCAATTGCAAAAGGAGCGAAACATACGTAATCTCGTCTTTGCCTTGATGGGTGTTCTTTTGTTTATAATCCTGGCTGGCTGGCAACGATATCGCTTCAAGCAGCAGCAGAAATTGGCCGAAATAGAGCAGCAACGCGTAGCCCGTTTGGAGGATGTTGACCGCTTAAAGGATCAGTTCCTAGCCAATACCTCCCATGAACTCCGGACTCCTCTGAACGGCATCATTGGGATTGCCGAATGGTTGCAGGAAAAAAGAAAGGAAGTAAGCCAGGAGGTCTTGAGAGACAATCTATCCATGCTAATATCGGCGGGGAAGCGGCTCCACTCCCTGGTGAATGATATTATGGATTTTTCCAGGTTGCGCAATGCAGAATTACGACTATTCCCTAAAGCCCTGGATCTTCGTTCTCTCACCGAGGTTGTGCTGCGTATCAATCAACCCATTGCTAGGGCTAAAAAACTAATCTTGATCAATGCCATTCCTGAAGACCTCTCCTTTGTACAGGCCGATGAGGATCGCTTACAACAAATTTTACACAACCTGATTGGTAATAGCATCAAGTTTACGAACAAAGGCAGTGTATCCGTTTCCGCTCGTGATGTGGGAGAGGAGGTTCATATATCTGTCAAGGACACTGGCATAGGTATTGCTCCTGAGAAACATGAAGCTATTTTTGAGGCCTTTCAACAAGAAGACGGTTCTACCGTACGGGAATTTGCCGGCACCGGCCTAGGCTTGTCCATCACCAAAGACCTAGTCGAACTCCACAATGGAAAAATATGGCTGGAATCAACGCCAGAAGAAGGAACTACTTTTTATTTTAGTTTACCTAAAACAGAGGAAGTCCCGGTTTTGCCAACCATAGAGGACGAACCACTTACGCATGAATTATTACCCCTACTCGGAGAAAGTGGGTTGATACCTACCGAAGCCGCAGCACCTTCCGCAAAAGAACAAACGGTCAACATCTTGATCGTAGATGATGAACCGATCAATCAGCACGTATTGAATAACCACCTAGATTCAGGCTATTACAAGATTACCACGGCCATGAATGGGAACGAAGCCCTAAAGGAAATTGATGGCCCAAATCACTTCGACTTGGTGATTCTAGATGTGATGATGCCGAAGATGTCCGGATATGAAGTGTGTCAACACATTAGAAAAAAATACCTCCCTTCGGAATTACCCATTATTATGGTCACCGCTAAAAACCTGGTCAAAGATCTGGTAGAGGGCTTAAGTACAGGTGCTAACGATTACCTAGCCAAACCGTTCTCTCGGGAGGAATTCCTTGCACGCATAAAAACACTGCTCAACCTACACACCTTAAATCAGGCCAGTAGTCGTTTTGTGCCCAATGCTTTTTTACAGGCCTTGGGTAAAGAAAATATCACGCAAGTACGTTTAGGCGACCAGGTAGAGCGAAATGTAACGGTTTTCTTTTCTGATATACGAGCCTATACAACCCTGGCTGAAAACATGACGCCGGAGGAAAATTTCAAATTCGTCAATGCTTTTAACAGTAGGATGGGGCCAACTATTGGTAAAAATCATGGTTTTATTAACCAATACCTGGGAGATGCCATCATGGCCATCTTTAAACAAAGCCCACGTGATGCTTTGCAGGCAGCCATTGACTTTCAATGCTCTCTGCAGGAGTATAATAAAAAACGGATAGAACAAGGTCGGTTACCCATTTCCTCAGGTATTGGCCTCCACACCGGGAAATTGATCATGGGCATCATTGGAGATGATAAACGAATGGATGCAGCTACCATCTCGGATACCGTCAATACAGCTTCGCGCATGGAGAGCCTTAACAAGCACTACCGTACCAATATCCTTTTTAGTGAGGATAGTTTTGCCGGTATTGGCTCAATGGATGATTTCAATGTCCGGTTCCTCGGTAAAGTGCAGCTGAAGGGAAAAAAACTTCCCATAGGCGTTTATGAATGTTTTGATGGGGACGCTCCCGATGTACTGGAATTGAAACTCAAAACCCTAAGTCAATTCAATGAAGGACTCCAATGTTTCTTTGATAAAGACTTTCAACGAGCGCTGCAAATCTTAGAGGAGGTGGTCAAAATAAATCCTAAAGACCTTACGACTCAATTGTTTTTAGAAGAATGTCAGACGTATTTGGCCAGTGGATTGCCGGAAGGTTGGACTGGACTGAATAGGATGGAAGTGAAATAAAGCCCTCTAATTAATCGAATAGCTAACTCCTTTTTTCAGCGATAAACTTGGCGTATTCAAAACCAGTATTCTCGATGATCCCAAATAGTGGATAGGCCAAAGAGACAGAGGCCGCATCCCCATAAAAAAAATTAAAAAGTAGGCTATAATCATCCGAATCTTTAAAAACTTGGTATAGTTCTTCGATCTCGCCAAAGCCATTTTTATTAAGGCCAGCCTCGGTACTTTCTATTTGCTGTTGTACAAATACTTCTTGTTCAAAATGATCTGCCAAGGTTTGGGGTTTTGGATTTTGTTTCCAATAAATAGTCCGGTATACGTATTCTAGGGTCCTTTTCACAATCAAATCTGCTGCATATTCTTCGCTAGTCCAAAAGTAGGGCGTGCAAAAGTTACGAACAACTAGGGCATTTATACTGAATTTACTATCAAAATCTGTGGTGTAATGATTGGTCCAACCACCTTTAAGATCGTCGGCAAGGTTCAGTACAACTTTGATTGTGATGGCTTCTTTGTCGTTCTGCTTGGCATTGACCTCAGCTAAGGTTTCGCTGATCAAGTCTTCGGCCTCTAGCGCTTGCAACTCGCCTATTTTTTCAACGACATGCGCTTTAGCCATTGGATTGAACCCGCCAATCGGTAGGACCATGTCGCCTTTTGTTCCACCTTGGAGTTTTGCTATGTAGTCTTGGAACCGTTCTGGCGATCTTGGCTTTTCATATAATTCTTCCATTAGAGAAAGAATGGGAATGATTTCAAATTGCATGTTAGTCCTGAATTTGATGTCGATTTTCCGATAATGGAATAGGTGCTACTCCTTCAATACAACCAATATTGGGTGCGAATCATTCCCTAAAGCTGATTGTTTTTTGTAGTGGAATACTTTTTGAGGAATAGCAAATCAAGACAACCATCCCACCTACTAGCTTGTTGGACATAAACATGATGAACACGACCTGCTACCTCAAAAGAATTGGCATTGAGACCGTGACAACGCTCGACGAAGTCCTCCTCAAAAAGCTTCATCGACAACATGTACCT
>CAJXUM010000785.1 GCA_913060855.1 uncultured Lewinella sp.
TCAAAGGAGAAGTCACTGGCGGTAAGTTATTCCAAAAATAACCAACTTCTTGAATTTCTTGTAGTCGCTCGACCAGCTGCTGTTTGTATTGGGGGCCTATGTCTAGCGACTGGTAGTCGATGCTATTGGCCTGGCTGATATCGGTAGGGAGATGGTAAAGTTCAAAGGACTCCAAGTCCATGGTTTTGATGTAGTCCATGTCGGGTTGAGTGGTGGGGTGAGTGTGGCGCGTGGTGTCGCTGTCTCGGCCCAGGATGGTGTAGTCGCCAATACGCATGGCCATTTCGGGAGAAGTGCGGTAGAAGAACCAACTTAAAGGGCGTTGTCGTTCTAGGGGTTGTTGGTGGATTAAAGGGAGGAGGCTTGTGCCATCTAGGGTTCCTTCCTTGGGATGTTTAGCCCCCGTGAGTTCGCAAATGGTAGGCATGATATCGACTAGCCCAGCCGGTTCGCTAATCACTTGCTCCGCTGCTATATGACCTTTCCAGGATAGAATGCCGGGTACGCGTATCCCGCCCTCATAGACAAAACTTTTGCCACCCAAGAGTGGGCCATTGGAGCCATTGCGATAGGAGCCATTATCGGAGGCAAAGAGTATAAGGGTATTCTGATCTAATTGTTGATCTGCTAGTGTTTTTAACAAGCGACCGATGGCTGCATCCATGTTTTCGACATTGGCCAGGTATTCTGCATCTTGTTTTGGATAGCCCTGGTATTTGGCGGTTAGAGCGGGTGGGGAAGCCACCTTCTTGTGGGGCTCGTGGAAGGCGAGATACATGAGGAAGGGCGAGCTTTCTGTCTGCGGTTGCTGTAGCCAATCCGTAGCTTCTGCAACTACAATATCACAAGAATAGCCTTTCATTTCTCCCACAGGCGTACCGTTTCGTACAAAATTCACGGGATTTAAATGAGAGGGACTAGCGTTATTGGCGGTGCCGAGAGAATAGTCAAAGCCCTGCTCATCGGGTTGGGGCTGATTAAGTACAGAATCTTTTGGTATCCAGCTGACATGCCATTTACCAAAATGTCCGGTTCGATAGCCTTGTTCTTTGGCGATTTCGCCGATGGTCACTTCTTCGGCGCGCAGGTGCATCGGATGCCGAACGGCCATATAATTGTACATACCAGCCTTGGAGGGAGAACGTCCCGTCAATAAACCCACACGGGAAGGAGAGCAATTGGAAGCAGCGGCATAGAAGTCGGTGAAGCGAATCCCCGATTGGGCGAGCTGATCTAAATGGGGGGTATTGGCATCTCCTCCATAACAGCCCAAATCACCATAACCTAAATCATCGGCTAATAGTATGATAATGTTGGGACGTTGTACCACATCTTGATTGGTCTTGTTCTGGGTACAGCTATTTATAAGTAGAAGGCTTATGAATATTAAATATTTTGTTGTTTGCATTAGCTTGATTTTAGCTTTGATGAGAGGTAAATTAGCAAGATTATGACAATAAATTAGCACCCTGGGATCGTGTTTGTTTATTGATATATCCTTTTCTTTGTTGAAATTAGGTTTGGGATTGATTTGAACCTCCTCATTTCTACTTAGCTTAGGCCAAGTAGGCTGGTTCGGTTAATAATGAAGTTGTTCAAAAAACATTTTTAAACAACTTCAATGCCAGCTGAACCTGGTGAGAGCTTGTTTAACCAAAAATACTAGGGATGCTATCAAAAAACCATTTATGCCTAAGTCTCGTACTGTGTTTAGGCTTGAGCCCTTTCCTGCGTGCTCAGAATACGTCCAATCACGGTCATAAGTTTGAACAACTAGGACCGATGCTACCATCGGCTAATCAATATCGCAGTGTAGACGGCGCCCCTGGCCCGAAATATTGGCAGCAGCGCTGCGATTATGAAATTTCTGCGACGCTCAACACCGAAGAACAACGACTAGATGGTGAAGAGCTGATTACGTATTTCAACCAATCCCCCCAAACGCTGCGTTATCTTTGGTTACAGCTCGATGAAAATGAGCATGCAGCTGGATCTGATAAACAAGTATTCAATCCCAGTCGAATGAGGGAGAACATGAGTGAAGCGCAGATCCGAGCTTTGAACCCATCAGCTGAGCTGGAAAAATATGGCCACAACATAGAAGCGGTGACAGACGAAACGGGTAAAGCTTTATCCTACCGAATTAATAAAACCATGATGCGGGTCGATTTACCTGAACCTTTACAGCCAGGTGAGACTTTTTCCTTCCGTGTCAAGTGGCATTATTATTTGATCGATCGGGTCGGTGGTGCAACATGGGGTAGGGGAGGTTATGAGTATTTCCCCAAAGATGATAACTACCTTTTTACGGTAGTCCAATGGTATCCTCGCCTTTGTGTATATAATGATGTGGAAGGCTGGCAAAACAAGCAGTTTACGGGGACGGGAGAGTTTGCTTTGACCTTTGGCAATTTTGTGGTAAAAATGACGGTACCAGATGATTTTATGGTGGGGTCGACTGGAGAGTGTCTCAATGTGCAAGAGATGCTCAATACGACCCAGTTAGAACGCTGGTCGCAAGCTCAAGTGGCTAAAGAGCCGGTGGAGATCGTTACGCTGGAAGAAGCCAAGGCCATGGAGAAGCAGGCCAAGAGCACTAAGACGAAGACTTGGATTTACAAGGCAGATAATGTGCGTGACTTTGGGTGGACCGCCAGCCGTAAATTTATCTGGGATGCCATGCCGCATTTCAATGAAGATGGGAAAAAGGTGATGTGCATGAGCTATTACCCCAAAGAAGCTTATCCCATCTATCGCAAGTATTCGACCAAAGCTGTAGCGCATACCCTCGATGTGTATTCTAAATATTCTATTCCCTATCCTTACCCCGTAGCCATCTCTGTAGAAGCACGAAACGGTATGGAGTATCCCATGATCTGCTTCAATCCAGGGCGTGCCGAAGAAGATGGCACCTATACCGAGCGATCCAAAAATGCAGCGATCACGGTGATTATCCATGAGGTAGGTCATAACTATTTCCCGATGATCATCAACAGTGATGAGCGGCAGTGGGCTTGGTTTGACGAAGGACTCAATACTTTTGTGCAATTTTTAGCGGAGCAGGAATTTGACAATGATTATAAATCGGGAGAAGGCCCCGCTCATATGATTACCGACTATATGAGTTTGCCGCCAGATCAGCTGGAGCCCATTATGACGAATAGCGAAAACATAGTAGATTATTTTTCCAATGCCTATCGCAAACCTGCTACGGCGCTGAATATTCTGCGAGAAACGATTATGGGGCGCGAAGCCTTTGATCATGCCTTCAAGGAATACTGCCGCCGTTGGGCCTTCAAACATCCTACACCCGCCGATTTTTTCCGCACCATGGAGGATGCTAGCGCCGTTGACCTGGATTGGTTTTGGAAAGGTTGGTTTTATGGGACAGATCCAGTAGATATTTCTTTGGATCAAGTAGAGTGGTATAAAGCGGACTTGGAAAATAATCCTCCTCAAAGAACGGACGTAACGCAAGTGAAAAAGGAAAAACCTTTTGATGATATATCTAGAAGAAGAAATCGGGAAGAAGGAATGAAGTTTACGGTGGATGAAGATCCTAAATTACGAGATTTCTATACCACCTATCGCCCTTGGGAGACAGCTGACTCAGTGCAAACTGTCACCACAAAGATGTATGCCGAGACATTCTCCAAAAAAGAGAAAAAGAAACGCTTTGGCAATAAAAACTATTACCAGCTACAATTTAGCAACAAAGGTGGACTGGTCATGCCGATTATTTTAGAATGGACTTTTACGGATGGAACAAGCGAAATAGAACGAATTCCGGTGGAGATTTGGCGTAAAAATGAAAGCGTTTTCACCAAGGTTTTTGTCAAAGAAAAAGAAGTGAGTGGTATCCGTCTCGATCCATTTAGAGAGACTGCTGATATTGATGAAAGCAATAACAATTGGCCAGTGCTTGAGATGCCTAGTCGTTTCCAGGTATTTAAAAAACACAAGGAAGAGAAGACGCTTAATCCGATGCAGAAAGCTAAGCGCAAGGGAATCAAGCCCTAAATGCAAAAGATTATGTATTTTCTTGCTTCTTAGGAATGGTTCAGTAATAAATTAACATTCTTCTGCTTGTTATTTTCCTTTCTGCTGCGTTGAAAAGCCTCGCCGATGCCCTGCATCGCCTCCGTTTTTCGCCTTGCATAAAGAAAAACTAAGGGCGCA
>CAJXUM010000786.1 GCA_913060855.1 uncultured Lewinella sp.
GAGATCAGCCTCGGTCTCGTGGGCTCGGAGATGTGTATAAGAGACAGGTCCTTGACATGCTCTATTTGGCGTCCCCTTTCTAACACTAAGGTTTTGAGCCCTTTTTCTGTTAATTCTTTGGCGGCCCATCCTCCTGTAATTCCAGAGCCTACGACTATCGCGTCAAATGTATTATTATCTTGCATGAATTGAGTTTGAAAATTAATAGTACCAGCCTTCTTCACTTCATCCAGCCCCTCTAGCTATTTATGATTTAGAATATGTTATTGTCAACGGAGACTACGGCATCGGGGCCTATATCTACGCAACCTTCATACTTTCCTGGGACAGGGTTGTAGCTGAGTACTTCCTGCATGATTTTGTCGGACGTGAAATAGCCTAGTAGTGTTAGCTCTTTCATCATGAGGATAAAAGGTTTGCCACTGCCTGCATTGGATGAAGCAGCAGCTTCCAAATCGGTCAATAATGCTATTTGTTCCGTATTAGAACATTCACTAAAAGATCTTTGATGCTTTTCTCGACTTTCCGCTTCCAGTGCCTTTAGCCCTGTTGTGAAGCGATTTTGTTCAGCGGAAGTATAGACTTCTTGTAGCATGAGATCTATAAATTCGGGTACAAAAACATCAGTGGCACTTGGTGTATCTGTAGCTGGAAGGATACAGTCAGCAATACTGGCTATTTCGCGAGCCTCCTCTGTACTAAAAAAGAGGGGTTCCCAATCAAGGGTGCCAGTAGGTTGGCATCCTTGCATAATACCTGTAATAGCGGAGGCAGATAGCGCTCCACCTAGTAATAGGCTTGTTCTTTTGATGGCTTCTCTTCGATCCATATCGATTGCAATTAAGTTCTTTGGTAAAACTACGAAAATCGATAAGAAAATTTTTTAACTTAAGCCAAATCCTAACAAAATGTGGTGGAATATCCTAATTGTACTATTAGCTACTTATGGAGGAATAAGCTTGATCTTTTATTTTTTCCAGCATTTCTTTTTTTTCCGACCTGAGTTATTGCCTTCTAACTTTACTTATCAATATCCTTTTGATTTTGAAGAGAAGACTTTTGAGATGGAAGATGGAGGGATAATTAATAGTATTCACTTCAAAGTACCCAATAGTCGAGGAGTGATATACTATTTAAAAGGCAATTCTCGAAGCATTAAAGGTTGGGGTAAATTTGCCAAGGATTTTGTTAGCAATGGCTACGATTTTTTCATGATGGATTATCGGGGATTTGGTAAAAGTAGGGGTAAAAGGACGGAGCAGAAGCTATACAATGATGCACAAATCTTGTACAAATGGGTAGCCAATCAATATACAGAAGATAAAATTGTGGTGTACGGGAGGTCCTTGGGGTCAGGGATCGCCGCCCGGGTGGCTTCCTGGAACAACCCTAAAATGTTGATTCTTGATTCGCCTTATTATAGCTTTTACCACCAGATTAAGCGCTATGGTGCCTTCTTACCTTTGCGCTGGTTTTTGCGCTACCAAATTCGCACTGACCAATTCCTGAAGAATATCACCTTTCCTGTTTTTATTATTCATGGTACAAAGGACCGCCTTATCCCCTTTGAACATAGCGAACGATTGCAAAAAATCAATCCTGAGCTCATTCAATTATTGGAAGTGGATGGCGGAGGACACAATAACCTCCCTTCTTTTCCTACTTATCATGAGTACCTGTATGATATTCTCAATGAGTACCAGCCAAAACCAGCCCAAGTATGAGTATTAGCCGGACCTTTGACCTATTGCCGTCCCAACAAGCAAAATTCCCGCACCAGAAAGCTATTGTGACACGCTCCGATAATGCTTGGATAAGCTATAGCTGCGAAGCTTGTCTACAAAAGATAGATGCTTACACTTGGGTGTTACTTGGACTCGGAGTCGAGAAAGGCGATCGGGTTATTATCGTCCCTCATTTAGCTAGTGCAGATTGGATTTTTCTGGACTTTGCTATTCAACAAATTGGAGCCGTAGTTGTCCCTGTACATTTTACAAGCCAGATAGATCAATTGACCTATATTGTACAGCATACGGAATCTCGACTTTGTTTTGTAGGAGATGCGGCTTTACGCGAAAAATTTAAGCCGGCATTGAAAACGCTGACGGACTTAAGTGTTTATTATTTGGTAGAAATAGATGGAGATGAAATAAGCCTACCTGCCTTGCTAAAGACTTACCCGGTGCCCCCAAAGGGAGATTTGGGCCCGATGAAAGAGAGCGTATCGGAAAATGATTTATCAGCTATCATTTATACTTCAGGTACAACGGGTGTACCAAAAGGTGTCATGTTGAGCCACAAAAATATCGTGAGCAATGTTCGTTCTACTTTGACACTCTTGCCAGCGGAACCAGGAAAGATCGCCTTGAGTTTTCTTCCTTTTAGTCATATTTTCGAGCGGATGGCCATCTACACCTATTTGGCAGGAGGCTTGAGTTTACATACGTTAGTTGATCGCAACTATTTATCCAAAGCTTTTCTGGAAATTCGACCCCATCTATTTACGGCTGTGCCGCGTATTTTGGAGAAAATGTATGATCAGGTTCTAGCGGTACAAGTAGAACAATCTTGGGGCAAGCGAAGCTTGGCCGCATGGGCTTTGAAAATTGGGATGACTTACAAGGAGCGCCCCGGTTTTCGCTTAGGCTATTGGCTGCAATTACAACTGGCTAGATTACTGGTTTTGAATAAGCTAAAGCACAATTTGGGAGGACGGGTAACGGCCATCATCGTCGGAGCTGCCTATTTGCAACCCTCTCTGGGGCGCTTGATGGCTGCTATGGGGATCAAAGCCCGAGAAGGCTATGGCATGACCGAGACGGCCGCCGCTGCCACGCTGAACCGGTTTCAGCCCGGGTTGTATGCTTTCGGGACGGTGGGCCTGCCAGCACCAGGAGTGAAGGTGAAAATTGATAGCCCCGATGAAAATGGGGAAGGGGAGGTCCTGGTTAAAGGCCCCAATGTTATGTTGGGCTATTATAAGCAACCCGAGGAAACTCGCCGCGTATTGGGAGAGGATGGCTGGCTACATACCGGCGATATTGGTAAATTTGTACAGCGACATTTTTTACAGATTACCGATCGGAAGAAAGATATTTTCAAAACCTCCTCTGGTAAATATATAGCGCCACTGGTTTTGGAGAATCATTTCAAGCAATCTCCCTTCATTGAACAATGTATGGTCGTAGGTTTTCAGCAACCCTACGTAACCGCACTTATTGTACCCAATTTTGAACTACTAGAACACTGGGCGATAGAACACAAGATACATTGGACCAGCCCACAGTACATGGTCATTAATATTAAGGTCAAGCAGCGAATCCAGGAAGAGGTCGATCAGTACAATGCCCAATTACCCAATTATCAAACCGTCCGTGCTTTTCATTTACCCTATGAAGAGTGGACCATGGAATCGGGCTTACTAACCTATACGATGAAGTTAGTACGTGCTAAAATATTAGCAGCATTTAAGAAGGAGATCGAACTGATGTATAAAGGAGAATAGGTCTGTTTTTCCACTATATTCAACTTGGGCCAGTAATGCTGGTGATACCTCTTCACTGTAGGCGCCATAGGCATCTAGCAAAGTTACCTTTACCACCACCTTTAGGAGAAGTATTTATATGCTCACATAAGTCTTAAAGTAGAAATCGTGGGCATGCCTCTCGTCTTTTGGATGATAGGTCGTTTTTATTTCTTCCCATTTGCTCCAATCGATAGAAGGGAAAAAAGTATCCCCGACGGGATTAGCATTTATTCGGGTCAAGTACATTTTATCAACAATACCCAATGCCAGTGCTTGCTCGAATACCGTACCCCCTCCTAAAATAAAAACCTCCTCTTCTTCACTCACTTCCGCCAAAAAATCAGGAATACTATGGACGATAAAAGAATTAGGTTTCAAGTCTAAATCTTCCTTGCTGGTAAGGATGAAATTTTTGTAGGACGAACCTAAGTAATCTTCAGACTCAAAGCTTTTTCTTCCCATCAAAAAGGCCTTTCCTTGTGTGATCTCCTTAAAAAAGGCCCAATCATCCGGTAAGTCCCACGGTAGAAGTCCTTTATAGCCCATGACGTGGTTGCTAGCGAAAGCGGAAATAATCGAAACAGTTGGCACCGATGTGATATTATTTGGTTTTATAATGCTGGTCAAAGTTCGAGCAAATCAAGTGATCCAT
>CAJXUM010000787.1 GCA_913060855.1 uncultured Lewinella sp.
ATCTACACTATCCTCTTCGTCGGCAGCGTCAGATGTGTATAAGAGACAGACATTGTAGAGGTAAATGGCGTAGTGGGTACCGTCACTAGTATTGGGATTCGTACTTCAAAAGTGGAAACCAGGGATAAAATCTCGATTCTCATTCCCAATTCTAAATTGGTCGGCGATAATGCCACCAACTGGAGTCACAACAGTGACCCGAGCCGGTTTCAGGTAAGCGTCGGCGTAAGTTATGGATCAGATTTAGAAAATGTAACCACGCTATTATTACAAGCGGCCAGCGAACATCCTAAGGTATTAAAGACACCCGTTCCCCGTGTTCAATTCAAAGATTATGGGCAGTCTTCCTTAGATTTTAATTTGCATTTTTTCAGTACAGACTACCTCGGGATTGAATTTGTCAAAAGTGATCTGCGCTACAGAATTACGCAACTCTTCCGGGCCAATCAGATTGAAATTCCTTTCCCGCAAAGGGATTTATGGCTCCGCAATCCAACCGCCTTATTTCCCGTAAGTGAAAATCATGAGGCCCAACAGCCGAAAGAAACAAGATAGCCATACCCTGGCCGCTCGCTTCTCTTCTACTACAACCATTTTTTCGTGCGAAACCAGAACAGTAAGCCCCCCGCAAGCAAGAACATAAAAGAGACTAGGATAAAGTATCCATATTTATAATGCAATTCCGGCATATTATCAAAGTTCATCCCATACATTCCAGCTAAAAAAGAAAGCGGGACAAAAATGGTCGTAATGATCGTCAAAACCTGCATCACCTGATTCATGCGAAAGCTGATCTCCGACAAATGTAGGTCCTGTAATCCATTCAAAGTATCCCGGTGGCTTTCAACTAGGTCCATGATTTGAATCGTATGATCATACAAATCTCGAATAAAGACGGTAGAAGAATCTTCGATGAGTTCATTTTCAGATTTAGCAAATCGACTGATCGCTTCTCGCAGTGGTGCAATACTCTTTCGAGCGGCCAACAAGGCAATTTTCAGGTGGTGCATCCGCTCTCGAATACTGTTATCTGTATGTTGCAGAAGTTCACTCTCAAGGCTTTCAATTACATCATCTACTTCTTCCAAGACCAGGAAGTAGTTGTCTACGATTACGTCGAGCAAGGCATACACTAAATAATCAGCGCCTCGAGTGCGAATTCTTCCTCTACCACGCTGTACACGCTGCCTAGCTAATTCAAATAAATCGCTTTCTGTTTCCTGAAAAGTGAGTACCAAGCCTTTCCGAAAATAGATGCCGACTTGTTCGGTTGTGATCACTTCATTCACTTTATCAAAAGCCAGGGCTCGGATAATGATAAAAATGCCTTTTTCATATTCTTCAAACTTGGGACGCTGGTCGACATCAACAATATCTTCGAGCACTAGCGTATGCACATTAAAGGTCTTTCCGATGGCCTCTATCAATTGGGTATCGTGTAAGCCACGGATATCATACCAATCTATCCGTTCGGGAGCAGATTGATGAAAGGTGATTTTGGCATGATTATCATAATTCTTTTCATCCAAGAAGTCGGCATCATATTGAAGGTAGTGAATGCTGATTTTTTCTACCTTCTGGCTCCCGGTGAAGACAACAGAACCTGGCGGTAGTCCTGCACTTTTTCGTTTCTCTTTCATGAAATGAACCAATTTTCATTAGTATACCAAAGATAAGGTCTCTAAAGATAAGCTACTATGAAAAACTTCTTATTTCTTCCTAGCAAGGATCCCTTTAGAAATGCCTATATTTATTTATCTCGTTAATATACGTTTTATGAATGAATTGCGTTATTCAGCCAGCCGTTCTATTCAAGCGTATTCAGGCGCAAAATTGAGTCTCTTTTTAATCCAAAAAAAATGAATAGAATTCTCGTTCCTGTAAATTTTTCGACGGCTTGTGAGCATACCTTACAATTTGCCCATGACATTGCAAATACGCTAGGAGTCGGGATCGATTTATTGCATTGTTTTCCGGTGCAAGCCTACAACAGGATGTATAACTTTGGCAAGCAAGACTATAGTTTAGGTATTAAAGATATGCTCTCAAATTTCTACGAGCGAAACCTGCCTACTTCAGAAATCACCCCTAATCTGTATGCAAAACCCGGATCAGTAATCGAAAATATTGCAGCCTTGAGCGCCGAGTATCAACTAGTGTTGATCAGCAGCAACACCTTCAGCGAAAAAGCAAAACAATGGCTGGGCAGTCGTGCTACTGGGATCATCTCAACCGCTCGTTGCCCAGTGCTCATTGTTTCTCCTGTGGCGCACTATCATAGTTGGGAAAAGATTTGGCATATTAAGAGGCGAGACAATGAAATACTAAGACATAGACTGAATAAGCTAAAAATAAAGCCCCAGCTGGTGCAAGAGAAGACTTTTATACAAAAGACCTTCACCTCAGCCATCTGGCAGAAGATTGTAGCTTATAGTAATACGCCTAAGGAATCCTTGCCCCAGGCGGTGAAAACTAACGAATTTGAGGAAGAGGTACATCTAATTATACTGGTTTGCCATGAAAAAGAAAGCTTTTTGCAATTTCTACGCGCTGATGCCATGCAGTTCATTTTTCAATTTCCAGTTCCCGTGTTGATTTTTCCGATGCGGAAAATGTAGACAAAAAAATTGTACTCTTACGATAACTTATCAGCGAATGCCTAATCCACCATCCTATTTAAATCAATTTCAACCACATAAACGATCGCTCCGATACAATGATGATTCTTTTAGTAGGTACCCACACGAATCTTCCAGTCTTTGTCCTTCTTGGTGTAATCATAGTGGGTTTAGGCTTGCTACTGAGATACCTCCGTCAACCTTATGTAATCGCTTATATATTGGCGGGTGTTTTGTTGGGGGAACATGGGTTTAAATTGATTACTGATGAAGCCCTCATCGGTACAGTCGGCGAATTTGGATTAATGTTGCTCCTATTCTTTATTGGAATGGAAACGGATTTATCAGGCTTGATCAAAAATTGGCGGCTGGCCGTTATAGGTACTATTTTCCAAATCTTGGGTAGTATTTTACTGGTATGGTTGATCGGGGCTTTGTTTGATTGGCAGCTCAATCGGGTTATTCTCCTCGGTTTTGTGATTAGCCTCAGTAGTTCAGCCGTCGTGATCAAGCTTTTGCAGGACAATAATGAGGCGGCCACCTTGATTGGAAAAAACGTCATCAGTATTCTTTTAGTACAAGACATTCTCATTGTCCCCATGCTCATTGCTACCAATTACTTGGGTGGGGCCATTCCTCCCACCGAGGAAATTGTTTTACAATTGGTCGGCGGTGGAATCATCATAGGCGGCATGATATGGGTATTGCGCCAAAAGCAATTGGTATTGCCTTTTAGTAAACAAGTCGAAGAGGACCATGAATTACAAGTTTTTGTGGCCTTGATCGTCTGTTTTGGAGCCGCCGCCCTAACCGCCTTTTTCGGTCTATCACCTGCCTTAGGTGCCTTTGTCGGTGGATTGATTGTCCATAGTGCGAAATCAACAACTTGGTTTCACGATAGTTTACACTCTTTCCGGGTGATTTTCGTCGCGCTATTTTTTGTTTCCATTGGCATGTTGATTGATTTACAATTTCTGATCGATAACTGGCTAGTCGTCGTTTCCTTAATTTTAGCCGTTTGTATTAGCAACCACTTTATCAATGCGGGCGTGCTGAGATATTTCGGGAATGACTGGAAAAGTAGCTTGTATGGAGGGGCCTTGTTGGCACAGGTTGGAGAATTGAGCTTCGTCTTGGCGGCTAGTGCTTTTCAAACTGAAATCATCAGTGATTTTGCCTATAAGTTGGCGATATTAGTTATCTCATTGAGTTTGCTCATTAGTCCATTCTGGATTATACTCACCAAAAAAATATTGGGCATGGAAGAAGGGGTTACGAAGGCACCTACGATATAATAAGTCAAATCTCGCTAAGGAACCGTCCTGACGGAATACTGAGATGATTCTGATCGCCAATGTAGATTTAGATCTTCTAAAGAAACAACACCAGTTTGGACGCGTCAGAAATTTAAAAGATCGGAGAAAAGATATATTTGAATTAAGGAAAAGATAGCTAACTTGGTGGGGTACTACTACTATAAATCAACAAACAGAACCACATGGCGGCATCAGGTACCCCTCCTGGATTCAAACAGCGTTTAA
>CAJXUM010000788.1 GCA_913060855.1 uncultured Lewinella sp.
CTACACTATCCTCTTCGTCGGCAGCGTCAGATGTGTATAAGAGACAGGAATATCGGCGTCCAATTGTATCGTTTCGATGGAGTAGAGAATACTCAAACTTTGGTAAGCTTGGCCTAAATCATTGAGGCTAGCTTCACCATGTCCATCTATGAAGGCGATGGCCGGTTTTTCCTGCACCGCCAATTTCTTAATACTGGTCGACAAGCTATACTCCATGCCTGTTCCTCCCTGAATGAGGGGAATCACTTCTTTTTGCTCTGCTCGTTGCACAACAGCTCCCAAGAAAGCTTGCTGATTTTTGACCTGATCCTTTTCACGGACCTGAATCGTAATGGGTTGTACCCCATCTTTAGCAGCTTCCTGTTGCTCTTCATCTGTTTCAGGATTGACAAATTTATAGTTGAGATTACCTTTTGCAAGGGTAGAATACTCTAATAACATTTCTTCAAAATCCCGTTGGATTTTGGCGATTTCTACGGGCAGATTATCTGAGAAATAAGCGGTAATGGTGATCGGTGCATCTAGCTCTTTTAAGATATCTTTGGTGGCTTTACTTAGCGTATATTGCTGCCCCTGGGTGAGATCCAATCTGAAAAAGAATCGATTAGAAAGAATATTGACCAAGATCAATATCCCTCCGATTAAGATTATGCTGAGTAGTGAATTGTTTTTCATAAGTGAAAGTCCTTTGTGTTCAATATCAAATCTCTCTCCTAATTTCGGGTGCGGATATTCAATTCGGCTAGCATCAACCAAAACAAGGTCAATGACACGAAATAAATGATGTCCTTACTATCCAAAACACCACGTACGATAGAATCATAGTGCCTAGAAAGACTTAAGGTGGTAAATAATTCCGCCATAAAACCACTAGCACCACTACTCATAATATCGAACAACAATTGAAAGAATATTGAGATGAAAAGGGCGACTAAGAAAGCTACGATCTGATTGTTGGTGATACTACTAGCAAATAAACCAATGCTGATATAAGCTGCGCTCATCAATAAAAGGCCAAAGTAACCGGATATGATGGCTCCATGATCTACATTACCTAGTTGGGTCAAGGTAATATAATAGGGTAGGGTAAACAAAAGCGCCAACCCTACCATAATAAGGCAGGACAGAAACTTACCCAAGATAATCTGGCGCTCCGATATGGCCTTAGTTAAGAGCAATTCGATCGTCCCCGTTTTTTTCTCCTCTGCTAATTGCCGCATGGTAATGGCTGGAATAAAGAAGAACAGGGTCCATCTGGCTACCCCAAAGAATGCCGCTAAATCTGCTTGTTTCCGCATGAAAATATCGGAACCATATAACCAAGTGAAAAAACCGGTAAAACCTAAGAAAGCGACAATGATAATATAGGCAATCAAGGAGTCGAAATAAGAAGCGACTTCGCGTTTGGCTATTACACCCACTGGACTCATGACTGAAGAATTTTAATGATTGATTAGTGTTAGTAGTTTGTTTCCGTTGGTTAAGTTTAGTTCATGGTAAGATCTCGGAATATATCTTCCAATTTTGTCTCTAAAGGTATCGCTTCACTGAGTACCCAATTATTTTTGACGCAAAGTTCAAAAATGGCTCGGTTCGAACTTTCATTCAAGACACTTTGAACCTCAAACCTGTTTTCTGCGGGATTGAGAATATCCACTGAGTTCACTGAAGCCAAATCCTGCAATCGCTGGAAGATGGCATTGGTTTCTCCATCCTCAATCCTAAGCTGAAGAATTTGTTGTCCTTGGGCTTTTTTTCGCAGTAGATCAGAGGTGCCATCAGCAACGATCTTGCCCTTATTGATAATCAAAATACGATCGCAGGTCGCTTCTACCTCTGGGAGAATATGGGTGCTGAGAATAACGGTTTTCTCTTTTCCCAGACTTTTAATCAATTCCCGTATCTCTACAATTTGATTGGGATCGAGTCCAGTTGTGGGTTCGTCAAGAATAAGCACTTCTGGATCGTGAATCATGGCTTGTGCTAAGCCTACCCGCTGCCGATATCCTTTGGATAGTTCTCGGATAAATTTATGTTTTTCTAGGTCGAGCCCGCATTGCCTCACCATTTGCCTGATGCGATTGGGGATTTCGGACTTCTCCATGCCTTGTAAGGCGGCGCAAAAGGCGAGGTAGTCCAGGACGGGCATATCGAGGTATAGCGGATTATGCTCGGGAAGGTAGCCGATGTATTTCTTGAGATCGCCCCCTTTTACCGATTTTCCACCAATCAAGATGTCTCCTTGGTCTAGTTCCAGATAGCTGGTAATCATTTTCATCGTAGTAGTCTTACCAGCACCATTAGGGCCTAAGAAACCAAGAATCTCTCCCGGCTTAACCTCAAAAGAGATATCATCTACTGCCTTTTGGGTACCATAACTTTTACTTAGTTGTTGAATCTTGATATCCATTTTTCTAATTAATTTGAGAAAGAGGAAGACTTAGCGTTTCGATCCATGTGATCGCAAAAATAAGAAAAAGGAGAAAAAAAAGTCAAGTACATTTATTTGGCTTTTTATCAAGTTTGGTTCTCGGCTACAAATCACTTATTTTCACGATTCAATTATGGAAGTTGTTTAAGCATGATTGATTGGCTGCAATTCGAGAGAACAAGAACCAGCAAACAGTTTTTTCCTTCACCGTAGCGCTGCAATGCTGAAGGAAAAAGCTATCCCCAGAACCTTATTCCTTCAAATTTCGCCTCAAAAAGTCACGCTTAAACAACTTCATGAACAAATTATCACAATAATGAGAGATATTCTTACGCTTCTTTTAGGCTGCATATTGATCTTTTCTTGTAATGGAAATGGTGGGGATGCGCCAGTAGCCGTGGTCAGCAGTCCGTCCACAGATATGCCTGGTTTTTATGTAGAAGAGGTGCCGGGGACGGATCTTAAGCGCTATTATAAAGAAGATGAAGCTGGGAATATTGTCGAGGACGGGTTTATGAGAGATGGTGTAAAGCAGGGGCCATGGCTTACCTATGAACGACCTTGGAACTTTCCCAAGACCTTGACTCACTATGAAAAAGGAGTGGTGAATGGTATTTACTTATCCTTTAGCCCGACCGGTCAAATAGACCTTAAGGCCTTTTATAAGGATAATAAATTGGATGGGCCCTGGATCAAGTATAAGACAGGTAGAAAAGAGGCTTCAGCCACTTATGTCGATGGTAAATTACATGGAGTGTATCGAGAGTATATGGCTTTATTGCAGAAATTAGAAAAAGAGATCTACTATAAAGATGGTTTGCAAGATGGCCTTTTCCGTCACTTCAACAGTGAAGGCCAGATCATTTTAGAATACACCTATAAGAAAGGAGAAAAGGTAAATGGAGGATTAGTAGATCCTCCACGTGATGTTGAGCCTGCCGAATAGGGGCTTAGCTTTTTGTCTCTTCTTCATTAGCAAGACGTTCCTTGCGTGCTATTTTTTGATCGTTATTGCTTTCATAAATCGTATAATTCTCATACTTGGGCAAGTCACGCTCCGCCCAGATATCTTTACCGATATTACAAAGTACAATCAATTCATTGTAGAGCTTATTACCTTGTTCAATACGCCTTTCGACGGAGATATCCCGATCAGCGACCTTGTCTTGTTGAATATTCAACGCACGTTCGAAAGCTTGCGCCGTATCGGCAATTCTTTTGATGACCGTTTCATTTACGCCTACTTCCGCTAAGAAATCAATTTGCTGTCGAGCCACTCGGATAGAACGTCGACCGCAAAATAGGAGCTGTGCATCAGTCATATCTCCGAGCTTAGCCGTTCCAAACTTGCGATATCTGCCACTGCGATTACTATATTTCATGGCCACTCTTGTCATCAGACTTCGAATCGCGGTCTTTAATTTCTCGGCGGCCTCATATTTTTTATCCGTGGTTATCATCTGATCACCCACTAATTCATCATCATCAGGGAGTGCCCGGAATTTATCACAAAGATTATTGAAGCCCTTCAGTCGTTCCAAATCATAGCCATATTGTTTGAATTCCGTAATATCTCTATGGGCAAACCGAATGCGATCCATGCACTGTACATAAAGATCAGCGTCGGGGAAATTGTACTGTCGGTGTGAGGCTTGTTTTTTCATGCTACCGGCTTATATCTGTCTCTTATACACATCTCCGAGCCCACGAGACCGAGGCTGATCT
>CAJXUM010000789.1 GCA_913060855.1 uncultured Lewinella sp.
TGGGCTCGGAGATGTGTATAAGAGACAGGTACGAGGAAATGATGTGTCAAATGAATTTACGGTTACTGAGGTTTATAGTAAACAAGCGGATGGCTGGAGCTTGTTAGCGCTGACTTTTAGCAGTGTGCGGGATACCCACGAGATTGCGCATTAATAGGATGGTCAATGCAAAACATTGAAAGGTAATATGAAAAAACAAAACAGCATAATCCACAATAAGCTTAGCATTATCGGAATATTATTCGTTTCACTTTTTGCTGGCTGTAAAGAGGATGTCAGCGATAACGCTAACACCTGGGCTACCTACAAAGCCGATGAAAATAGCAGCAGTTACTCACCCTTAGGCCAGATCAATGTCTCAAATGTGACCCAACTGCAAAACGCCTGGACTTTTCAAGCCAATGATGTGCCAGAAGGCGATCAAGCAGTATCGAGTCAAAGCAATCCTATCATTATTGACGGGGTGATGTACGCCAATTCTGCCAAACAAACCGTATATGCGATCAATGCCCAAACAGGCGAACAGATTTGGGCTTTTAAAGCATTAGGAGATGGCGAACCAAGTGCTGCCAGTAGAGGGGTGACTTATTGGGAAAAAGGGAGTGACAAACGGATACTATATTCTGCCGGAAATTACTTGATGGCTATTGATGCCCAAACGGGCAAATTGATCCCTTCCTTTGGTGAGAATGGAAAAGTGAGCCTCAATGTGGGGGTGAGAGATGACCCGGAGAAAATTTCGGTCACGCTGACAACACCAGGTAGGATTTTCAATGACCTCATTATTATTGGTTCGCGGTTGCCCGATTTTTACGGTTCTCCTCCCGGTTATATCCGAGCTTATCATTGTCAGACTGGTCAATTGGTATGGACATTTCATACCATACCGCACCCGGGCGAACCGGGCTATGAAACCTGGCCCCCTAATGCTTATAAATATGCAGGGGGTGTCAACTGTTGGGCAGGCATGAGTATTGATGCTGAAAGAGGTATGGTTTTTCTGGCATTGGGTTCCCCTTCTTTTGATTTTTATGGGGCGGATAGAGTAGGAGCCAATCTTTATGGGAATAGTGTGTTGGCTTTGGATGCTGCCACAGGTCATTATAAATGGCATTTTCAGACCGTTCACCACGATATATGGGATTATGATTTGCCGTGTCCCCCTAATTTGGTGACTATTCAACAGGATGGAAAAGAGATTGATGTCGTGGTTCAGGCGACTAAACATGGTTTTATTTTTGTGTTGGACCGCGAAATGGGCGAACCCATTTTTCCCGTTGAAGAACGCAAGGTACCTGCCTCCAACCTACCGGGAGAAATAGCGTATGAGACACAACCATTTCCGCTAAAGCCCAAAGCATTCGTAAGACAATCCATGACCGAAGACGATCTTAATAATTATTCTCCTGACGACCACGAAGCCCTATTAAAAAAGTTTAGGTCAGTACGTTTCGATGGTTTGTTCACCCCGCCCGATTTGCAAGGCACCTTATCCATACCCGCTACCAGAGGTGGTGCTAACTGGGGAGGACTTGCTTTTGATCCTATGACAAATTTTATATACATCAGAGGAAATAATCTACCTGAAATACAGACCATAGTAGATGCCAATAAACATTTTACTGCCCAAAATAATACGCTTTTTGAACAGGGGCGGGTGGTCTATCAAAAACATTGTGCGGCCTGTCATGGTGATGAAAGGCAAGGAATACCGCCCACCTTCCCTGCCGTAGTGGACTTGAAAGATAGGGTAGTCGAAAAAGAAGCACTGCAAAAAATACGCCAGGGGAGTGGCCAAATGCCTGGATACATAGGGGTGCTAACGGAGCAAGAGGAAAGAGAAATTATCGCTTTTTTATACGATAAGAAAGATGCAAAAATAGAAGTGCCACAAATCGCTAAAAGTGAGGAAGAACCTGTACGGTACATGAACATCACGCCTTATAGAACTTGGAGTGACCCCAGTGGCAATCCGGCCTTAAAACCACCTTGGGCTACCTTGAATGCCTTAAATCTTTCTACAGGAGAATATGAGTGGCAAATACCGCTTGGGAATGATGAAACGCTTCAGGAAAAAGGCGCGCCTAATACAGGTCTGTTAGGACGGTCAGGTCCCATGGTAACGGCAGGTGGTTTAGTATTTATCAGTGGGGCAGCAGATAAGAAATTGTGGGCATTTGATAAGAAAACAGGTGATTTGGTTTGGGAAACGACCTTGCCTGCCCCCAATAACGCGAATGTTTGTACTTATGCTGTAGGAGGCAAACAATACCTTGCCCTTTCTGTAGGAGGTACAAAAGAAAACCCTTCGGGTTCGATAATGGCGTTTGCCTTACCTATGCTTTGATGGGTTTTCATAATAAGCTTTCTCATCATTCGTTATATTGCACTCAGGTATAAAAATAGGTTACCCACGAAATCCAGTCTAAGCATGAATGATGCCGTCAATTATTATCAGAATTATCGAGGTGAAATGAAGTCCTTATTACCGACGCACTATAGCCGTGTATTAGAAATTGGCTGCGGAGAAGGGTATTTTAGGGATAATCTGAGCCTTGAAAATGAGTATTGGGGCGTTGAACCTACTGCAGAAATAGCGAATCGAGCTATGGAGAGATTAGATAAGGTTTTGATAGGCACCTATGAGGAAGTAGCGGATCATATTCCATCGGGCTACTTCGACCTAGTGATTTGCAATGATGTAATTGAGCATATGACGGACCATGATCAATTTTTACAAGCTATCAAATCCAAAATGAAAGCGGGCGGATGTTTGGTGGCTTCTATCCCCAATGTACGCCACATCCTCAACCTGTTTGAGGTGCTGGTAAAGAAGGATTGGGAATACAAGAATGCAGGCATTCTCGACCGTACACATTTTAGGTTTTTTACTAAAAAAAGCTTGCAGCGAATTATAGCGGAGAATGGTTACCAAAGTGATCAATTTATCGGAATCAATGCTTATCGCGCCGACTCCTTTATCAAAGGTCTTTTCGCTTATTTTGTCGTATTAGGTCTGGGGCAGGATACTCGATTCTTACAGTTTGGAATCCGGATTAGGCCTGTTTAGGCTCCAAAGTGGTGAAATGACGAAGTAGTGAAGTGGTGAAATTGCGGACGCTCAGTCACTATTTCACCACTTCACTATTTCACCACTTCACTATTTAAGGCGCCTGTCTGTCTATTATTCACTCCTCAAGGAATGAATGGGACTTAAAACAGAGGTCCTGTAAAGTTGAAGGCTAATAATGAGAAATACGATACAGAGTAGGCCTGCAATAGGAATCACAAAAACCTGCCACCCCAATCCAATGTTAAAAGCAAAGTTATCGAGCCAACTATTACCGAAATAAATAATTAGAGGCAGAGCAACTACATTGGCAATCAATAGCATTTTAACAAAATCCCTACTGATTAAAAGCAAGATACTTGTGGTATTGGCTCCAAGGATAGTACGGATACCAATCTCTTTGGTACGCTGCGTTAAGATGAGAGTTGATAGGCCGAAAAAACCTAAAAAAGCAACAAATATGGCCAGCGCTGCAATCAATTGACAAACCTGACTGAATTGTTGTTCCGATCGATATTGGCGATCAAAATACTCATCTAGGAAAAAGTACTCAAAGGCATTGTCAGCGAAGATTTCCTTCTGCTTGTCTTCCAGCATCCGAATCGTCTCTTGCCAATCTGTCGTCGTTATATTGAGGGAGTAATAATTCCAGTTAGTAAAAGTAGGATAGTAATATAAGATGGGATCATAATCCTCCTTCAAGGATCGTTGGTGATAATTTTTCACCACCCCAATGATCTTGGCTTTGTGCTCTACCGGTCCGAATTTGAATTTGATATCTTGTCCAACAGCTTCATCTGCGGTCTGAAACCCATAAGATTGGACTAGTGATTCATTAACCAGTACTTTATTGTTATTTGAAGTGAATATATTGGTGCTATCGGCGAGTTGAAAGTTTACACCAGCAGCTAGCGGGATATCAAAGGTAGAAAGGAATTGCTCATCAATTTGGTAGATAAAGGTCGAGTTATTCGCTTCTTTGTCTAAACCATTTTTTCTAGTATCACTTCGAAAGGATATCAACTTTCCAGGAATTTCTGACGACCTGTCTCTTATACACATCTGACGCTGCCGACGAAGA
>CAJXUM010000790.1 GCA_913060855.1 uncultured Lewinella sp.
GGCAGCGTCAGATGTGTATAAGAGACAGCCCCTGGGTTCCCACCAGCATGCCCTCCCTCGGCTCCAACAATTGGGTAGTCAATGGACAAAAGTCTACATCAGGTCAGCCGATTGTAGTGAATGATCCCCACTTGGATGCTACGATTTTACCAGGCCCCTGGTATCCTATTGGCTTATTTGCGCCCGGTATCCAAGCCGTCGGCGCCTCTATCCCTTGCGTTCCTGGTATCTTAGTCGGGCGAACTAAAGACTTGGCCTTTGGTGTCACCAATGCATATGGGGACAGCCAGGACTTATACCTCGAATCGCCAGATCCCAGCAATCCAGACCACTACCTCGATCAGGGCGAAAGCTTGCCGTATACGACCAAAGAAGTAAGCTTGAAAATAAAGGATGGAGAAGCAACAGGAGGATTCCGAGAACTTCCCCTAAAACTCCGCTACACCAAGCGAGGGCCACTACTTTCTGATCATTCCTTTTTTGGTTTGGACTCGACTCAGCCGGTAAGTTTGCGATGGACGCTGGCTCAAACGAATAGTAAAACGATCGGAATAGATCGCCTTCTCACCGCCAAGAATGTTTTCGAATTGGACGAACTCTTAGCGGATATGGATGTGGTGTATTTCAATTTTGTTTTTGCCGATACGGAAGGGAATATCGGTCATCGGACAACGGGGCAGATTCCGATTAGAGAAGGTCATCAGGGGGCATTGGCCAAGGAGCCTACTGCAACGGACGATTGGACCGGTTTCATTCCAAAATCGGAAATGCCCGGCCAAATTAATCCGGCTAAAAACTGGGTGGGTACGGCCAATCATGACGTCCGCCCAGATAGTTTCCCCTATTATTACTCTTCTCATTTCGCGCCCAATTACCGCTACCAACGGATCAAAGACATGTTGAATAAACAGGTGAAATTCAGTCCAGAAGACCAATGGGAAAACATGCTCGACGTCACCAATACGCACGCCCAGCGCTTCAACCCGCTCTTCATTAAAGCCTTGGAAAAGGACGCCAGTACCCAGGATCTAGCCCAACGATTAAAGGACTGGGATCACAAAGACGAAGTGGCTTCGGTAGCTGCTAGTATTTATCATTTGATACATGAAGACCTCGTTCGACTCATTCTGAAAGACGACTTACCAGAAGAACTTTTCGAACACCTACTTAATATGCGCTATTATTGGCTACAACGGGTGGATGAATGGATAGCCAATGGCCAATCACCTTGGTTTGACGACCAGAATACCGCCAGCAAAGAAAGCCTCGATGACTTGATTATCGCCGCTGGCAAAAGTGCGCAAGCTCGCTTAACGGAACTACTGGGAGCAGCGCCGGAGCAATGGACCTGGGGCGCGCTACATAAAATCATTTTTGTTAGTCCGCTGCGTACGAGTGGAACAGGAAGAGATTGGGTAGGCGGCGGTGAATACCCTGCCAATGGGTCGGGCGAAACAATTAACAGAGGCCAATATGAGATGGATCGTGGCCCTTATGAGAGTAAGTGGTTTAGCTCGATGCGGATGGTAGCCGACCTGTCTGATTCGGAGAAAATCCGGGCCGTGGTTTCGGGGGGTAATGCTTCTCGTCAATTTCATCCCTATCTCACCTCACAGCTGGATGCTTGGGTGAAGGGGGAGGCTTTGTATTGGTGGTTTGATCCGGCGAAGGCGAAGGAAGCGGCGGTGCATGAGTTGGTGTTGAGGGGGAAGGAGTGATGGAGTGAGTGATGGAGTGAGTGAAGTGGTGAAAGGTGAAAGGGTGACTCGTCCTGAAATAGGTCTACATTACATGCAGCTAAACTTCAGAAGTTAACTGAGCCTAGGCTTAGGAAAACTTCTGAAGTTTCAGCCTATATAGTTACCGCGGATAGGAGCCCGCTACTTAGGTCGGCCAACAAGCATGAGCTTGTGGCCTACATCTGATTTTGATACTATTATCATCGCTGTGGCTACAAAGTCTCAGCTGATTCCTGTTTTAAGGTATGAATATCGCTAATCAATTGTTGGATGGCGGTCTTATTCAAGCCATTGTAGATTCCACGGATGTGCCGATTCTTGTCAATTAGCACAAAGTTTTCGGTGTGCAAAAAGTCTTCTGCTTCCTTTTCTATGCCCAAGTCTTCTTCTACAAAATAGTAGTTGCGGCCCAGGTCATAAATCTGCGCCCTATCGCCCGTTACGAGGTGCCATTTATCACTGGAAACACCTTTTGCGATCGCATATTTTTTCAATTCGGGGACGGAATCGCGATTAGGTGTGACGGAGTGAGAGATCAGCAGTAGCTCATCATCGTCCTTGAAGGCTTCCTGTAGGAGCGCCATATTATCTGTCATTTTGGGACAAATACCAGGGCAAGACGTAAAGAAGAAATCTGCTACATATATTTTATTGGTAAAGCTTCCTTCGGTTATGGCTTGGCCGTCTTGATTCACCAAATTGAACGTAGGAATGGCATGAAAGCTTTCGAGCGCTGCTGCATCATCCGCTAGCCATTGCGGAGTGAAAGAAGGGTTGTCATAATAAGGTAACTGCGCTACCCGGCTATCATTTTTCACGGGTTCCTTACAAGCTACGGCACCTAACAAAAGGCAGGTGAGGATCGCTATTCTATTTCCCTTTAAACTGTGTAACTTCATCATCCAATTCATAACAGAGGTTTGCTCTTTTTAAGCCAAAAATTCTTCCATTTTTAGCTTCATAATTATTATAAATTTTACCATTTTCTCGCCAGGCTTTTTGCATACCCTCTTCTTTCCCCATTGCTAAATTCATTTCCTTGAAAAGGACGCCGCTTTTGTACCACTGTTGCTGTTTTCCGTGTAAAACGCCATTCTCATACCGAGTCAAGGATCGCAATTGACCATTCTTCCACCAGGACTTAGCGGTATCGATCAACTTTCCCTTTTGGTAATGGGCTTCATAACTTAGTGTGCCATCGGCAAACCACTTCTGGTATAATCCTTGTTTTTTACCGCCTCGGTACTGTATGCTTCTCGCTTTTACACCTGAGGCATATGTATTGATTCCCGTCCCGGTAAAGGGCTTGCTTTCGAGATAAACAAGCCCCTCATTCGGGTGTAAAACCAAACTATCATGCGTTACAATCCTATTCAATAGTCCTTGGCCTTCATTTGGCTGACCTGGAGCCATCGCTTGTTTCCCACAAGAGAGCCAGGCAAATAGTACCCAGATAAGATGGTATTTATTGAATTGCATTGGGTGTACCTTGATAATCACCAGGGAATAGGATATAGTATAAATTGATGTACAACTCATTTTGAATATGGTAGTGGTACTCTTCCTCGTTGTTATGTTGGGTAAGGCTAGTATGCCCACCGGAGGCATCCAAATCTCCTGGATAAGTTCCTATCGAATTGCACTTGCGTCCATACAGAAAAAAGCCATCTGCAATGACCCCAATGAGTGCATCATCATCATTTGACCAAGCCTTGGTCTCTAAATGGTAATGGTAGCTCTGTGGGCCAGTATGTGCCCCCGTGTAATCGAGCGAAGGAGCCGCGTCGTCCAATGGTACATTAGGTCCTTCCTCGTCATTGTAAATCATGGAACCACTGACCGCGATCCCGATGGCGCCCAATCCCGTGGAAGAGCTAGTACTCGACTGAGTCGGCGTAGCCGGAATGGTGAGTGAATAAGAGCCATTAAAATCATCGATATTCCCTGGTGCCATTTGCTCATGGGAGGTAATGGTTGGTTCAACAAATAAAGTGTGGTTTTCTGAAGCAGCTGGTGTTGTAAGGGTATTACCCATTGGGTCAATTGCACTTCGCTCCGTTGTATTGGACCAATAAGGCGAGGTGTGATTCGGTAGGCCGTTGGATTCGATCACTACATTGTCGCCATCTAGGTAAATGGTAAGGTTGGTTTCATCAAATTCGGCGAAGGCCGCATGTAAGCTTCCCGTTTCTCCTCCCCCGTCATCATCGGTGTCATCGTCTTTTTCACAGGATAAGTAAAGTGTAGAAGTTAGTAGTAGCAAACAAAGCAAGCATAAATTTTTCATGGTTCTTTTCATTTTAGTTCATGGATCATTGTAGGATTATACTATCCAGTTGTTGATCTATTGGATACTCTTCTGTCTGTCTCTTATACACATCTCCGAGCCCACGAGACCGAGGCTGATCTC
>CAJXUM010000791.1 GCA_913060855.1 uncultured Lewinella sp.
CGGTCTCGTGGGCTCGGAGATGTGTATAAGAGACAGATATATTTGTATGCGTTAAAAATATTTTAAACCTGGTCGAATGAAAAACTTCACTGCATATAGATTAATAGTTGTGGCCATGCTAATAGGCTGGACTGCGCTCACCTATGGTCAGGGAGCCACTATTTCAGGCAAGGTGAGTAATCTGTCGGGAGAGCCACTGGGATTTTCGAGTGTGGCGATCGAGGGGAGTGCGATGGGGGCCAGTACGGATGAAAATGGGGTGTTTACCATTGCCAATGTTCCAGCAGGTGAATATAAAATCGTTGCTTCTTTTTTAGGCTATGAAACTAATCGGAGACGAATTAAGCTTGCGGCGGGAGATCAGCTCACGATTGACTTCACCTTAGCTGAAGCCTTTAATACGATGGATGAGGTGGTGGTTACAGGTACGATGAAGGAAGTTCGTCGCCTAGATAGTCCAGTGCCCGTTGAGGTTTACAGTCCTGCTTTTTTTAAAAAGAATCCAACGCCCAACATCTATGAGGCTTTACAAAATGTAAATGGGGTTCGCCCGCAATTGAACTGCCAGGTATGCAATACGGGAGATATTCATATCAATGGTCTGGAAGGGCCATATACGATGGTTTTGATAGATGGTATGCCCATTGTTAGTAGTTTGGCTACGGTATATGGTTTGTCGGGTATTCCCAATTCTTTGGTGGAGAGAATGGAGATTGTGAAAGGTCCAGCTTCCTCTCTATATGGCAGTGAGGCTATTGGCGGACTCATTAACATTATTACAAAAGACCCAGGAAAAGCACCCGTTTTAAGTGTAGATGTGATGGGGACGACTTGGGAAGCGTTAAATATAGATCTAGGCGTGAAATTCAACGCCAGCAAAGCAGCCTCCGTCTTGACTGGGGTGAATTACTATAATTACGATGATGTCATTGATAATAATGGAGACAACTTCACGGACGTGACTATCCAAGAAAGAGTATCGATTTTTCAAAAATGGAATTTCAAGAGGAAAGACAATCGCTTGTTTACGCTAGCGGGGCGTTACTACTGGGAGGACCGCTGGGGTGGGGAAGTGGCTTGGACCCAAGCTTTCCGTGGCGGCGATGAAATCTACGGTGAAGCCATTACCACGGAGCGTTGGGAGTTCTTGGGACAATACCAGCTACCGCTGGTAGAGAATATGATGTTTTCCTTCTCCTTTAATAGTCACCAGCAAAATTCTGTTTATGGAGATATTCCCTATATCGCTGACCAGAAAATCGGATTTGGGCAATTGTACTGGGATAAAAAATTGGGAAAACATGACCTGCTAGTGGGTTCTGCCGTGCGCTACACCTTCTATGATGACAATACGCCCGCCACGGGCGGCCCCGCGACCGATGCGAATAACAATCCAGATGAAATCTGGCTGCCGGGGATTTTTGTGCAAGATGAAATCGCGATTAATGAAAAAAATAAGATGCTGCTGGGTTTGCGCTATGATTACAACCAAGCGCACGGCAATATCTTCACGCCAAGATTGGCTTATAAATGGTCGATTACCAATAATGATATCTTACGCCTGAATGCCGGGACGGGCTTCCGAGTAGTCAACTTGTTTACAGAAGATCATGCGGCCCTAACTGGAGCGAGAGAAGTGATTATCGCCGAAAAACTAGAACCGGAGCAATCCTACAATGTGAATATCAATTACATCAAAAAGATGTATAGCAACAATGGGAGTTCTGGAAGCATTGAGTTGTCGGGCTGGTATACCTACTTTACCAATGTCATTTTTCCGGATTATGAGACCAATGACAACCAGATTATTTATCGAAACCTAGATGGTTCTGCCGTAACCAAGGGAATTAGCCTGAATGCTGATTTGACCTTGGCAAATGGTTTTTCCTTCTTATTGGGTGGTTCATTAATGGATGTTTCTAAGGAAGAAAATGGGCTTAGCGAACGGCAGATTCTGACCGAACGCTTTACGGGAACTTGGTCTGTTAGTTATCAATTTTTGAATAACAAAATGGCAATCGATTATACCGGAAATGTTTATGGCCCCATGCTTTTGCCACTGCTCGGAGAACGGGATCCACGTCCCGGCGAATCTCCTTGGTGGAGTATTCAAAATATTCAATTGACTTACAAAGGCATTCAAAAATTCGAATTCTATGCAGGGGTTAAAAATCTATTAAACTGGACCCCTTGGAAAAACCAGCAGGAGGCCATTATCGCTCGAAGTTTTGACCCTTTTGACAGAGGGGTGGATTTTGATGGCGCCGGAAATGCACTCGCTACGGCTCAAAACCCCAATGCACTGACTTTCGACCCCACCTATATGTATGCACCGAACCAGGGTATCCGCGGCTTTTTAGGGATTCGATATACAATGAAGTAAGATGATAAAAGGAAATTTCTCTTGGGGGCTCTATTTGTTGGTTTGCCTAATGGTAAGCGGAGGGTGTGCTTCGCCTCAAAAACAGCTTACTTCTGCGGTTCCCTTACAGCAATATGAATTCCCTGATCTGAAAGAATTGATGGCCCAACAAGAACGTCCGATTGCCATTTTTATAGAGGCAGAATGGTGCAAGTTCTGTAGGAATATGGAGCAAACTACCTTAAAAAACAAAAGGGTGATCAATTGGCTGAATGATGCGTATTACTTCATTTCCTTTGATGGTGAACACAAGGAGGAGGTCGTCTTTAACGAGCACGTTTTTGGCTATCAACCTACGGGTAGGAATACCGGAATACACGACCTAGCGAAGGCATTAGGTTCGATAGATGGAGAATTGACCTTTCCTGCTTTCGTCATTCTTAATCCGAAGTATGAAATTGTATTTCAATACAATGCCTTTCTAACTGCACGGGCCATGGCCGATATTTTGGAGAAGGGTGTTAGAAATTAAATAACAACTACCACACTGCAAAGAAGTACTTGTGCCAATTAATAAACCGACTAGCTACCTTCTTTCTTCCTACTGATATCCAGGCTATACCCGAATCGCTTGAAGTCCTCCCGATAGATATTCTTGACCATTTCTATGTGCTCTTCTGTCCATACAAGAGTCTCCTTGACCGATTGCGTCGAATTCGCGCTGATGCTAAAATTTAAATCGAAGGTAGTGGCTATCTCGGATAAATCATCCGGGCATTCCATCTTGAAAACCCGATCAAATTTCATGGGTATCGATACACCTAAGATCGTTTTATGCCAATGCTGGGGCCATATGTGTGGATCGGATGTATACACCTCTGGTAAGATTGATAGCATTTCCGCAAAGGAAGTGCTTCTCAATTTATGGCCTACCGTTTTAGGAGGCATAGTCGTTCTCAACCCCAAGTGCGCAAAGAACCTTTTTTGGAAATCTTGCCATTCATTTTTCTCTTCGCTAAGGATGACTGATTTGCGGAACTTATCTTTGAAAAAGGACTCAATCCTCGTATAAGGATTCCGCACCAATAAAAAGTAGGGTTGTTGATTGACCGCCACCCACTTGAAGAATATTGAATCTAATCTAGGAATAGTTTCGGTTAGCTTCGGCTGTTGACGCAAAGTAGAATACATCACTTTAAAACTAGTGATTAACATCGAATGGCTCGATACATGTAGGAAACCAGGCATAGGTATATTTTAGTGTGTTTACCTGTTGTTCCCTAGTGTTTGTTTTGGATGCTAGCAAGGGCGGGTTCGTTATTCCCCCACTGATTATTTTTGTGCCAGTATTTTCTGTCTCACTACGATTTGCCCCAAATGATAATGCAAATGTTCAATAATTGACGTGGTAAACTAGTGTAGCAATCGCATTCAAGGCTTTAGACTGAAAGAAAATTGAGGCTTCACAAAATTACAATTGTTTTTTGTTTTGTACTTTTCTACTAGCCTCGATTTTGAAGGAGTGGGTACTAAATAGATCATCTATTGGGTTCGCTTCACCATTGACCGAAATGTTCTGATCAGTGTTTAAAGACAACTTAAATTCGGACGGATTTTTGCCAAAGGCTGATTTAAAGCAAGTCGAAAAATACTTTGGATCTGTAAATCCTACCTTATAGGCAACTTGTGAAATATTCATGTCAGGATCAGAAAGCATGGTCATCGCTCGGTTTAAGCGCTGTCTCTTATACACATCTGACGCTGCCGACGAAGAGGATAGTGTAGA
>CAJXUM010000792.1 GCA_913060855.1 uncultured Lewinella sp.
GAGATCAGCCTCGGTCTCGTGGGCTCGGAGATGTGTATAAGAGACAGGTATCGAACTATTCTGCGACAATGAAAAGCCAATATTCAAGGCTTCGCTAGCCGGATTAGGAAAAACAACCTCTATCTCATTTTCCGGAAATTGCAGTCCCAAGTCTTCTACATCCGATAGCACATCTTCCGTAAAAGTGATATCCTCATCACCTGGTTGGTAATCGACATAAGATAGCGGCAGAAAGTACATCTCATCACGCGTACCTTCTCCCCAAGTAACGAAGGCAGGAGGATGGTTAGGATTCAATGGGTTATCGGCTGAATTGTCGTAGGTGGCAAAAGCATGAACCGTTGTACCTGGCTCCAATACTTGAAATCGATCAAAGAAATAAGTACCCTGCCAGTTGAAATTCCATTCTGGTATTTTGATCAAATTCGTGGTGTCCCCTCCTGGTGATACAGCATAAACCTCCCAATCTTGCCCCAACAAATGCATGTGTGGGGTAATACCTAATATGCTTATCTTATTGGGTACCGTCCAAATGCCATGAAAAGTTTTAACCTCCCCCGGTAGCATATAAAACGGCCCATTCACCAAAGTATTCGGCAATGGAAGCATCACTTCATGTTTGACATGCCGACCAATCGTTTCTTCCGGCTGCGCAAAAAAGATATTGACTGTCGTCGAATCCCTCTCCTCTGCCGATACCGGTGCATAGTGCATTTGTAGGAGCAAGTCCGAGTCAGCATAAATGGGTGAGCCAATGCCTAGCGGATATTTCCTGGCCTTTGTACCTGGTACGTAGCCTGCATACAACTCTTCAGGTTCAACGCCAAAAGCACCGAAACTGGGATAACCGTACTCCGAAGTTTGTGCATCCTTGATACGCGCTTGCCCACTCACATCCAAGCCGATAATAGCGTGATGTACAATCTTACTATTACCAGGTCTCAACTCTATGGCTTTTACAATTTTGTCTTCCGTCAAACCCGTAGGAAGCACAAAAATCTGGTATTGATCTCTATTGTCACCGCCATGGACATAAGATTCCGCAAAAGACAAAACCAGATCCGGCTCTCCCACTTGCGATCCCGTCGGGAATACCGGAAACGGGGGTGCTAGGCTAGGCTCCCCTTCCAACATCCCACCATCTACCCAATCGGCAATCAGTTGAATTTCGCTATCGGTCAATCCTCTTTCTTCCAAAAGTGTAGAATAGCTTTTTTCAGGTGGCCAAGGCGGCATATATTTGATGGCCGTTACATATTCTATCATGCTGCCCCAGCTTTTTACTTCCTCATAGTTGGTCAATGGCATGGGGCCAATTTCACCAGGTCGGTGACAAATTCCACAATTGTCATAAATAAGAGGGGCTATATCTTTGCTAAAAGTGGGCTGTGCCACTACTGTAGAGAATAGTACACTATAAAATAGGATACTTAGAAAACACTTTTTCATGGAGGGATGGGTTATAGGTAGATTAACGATTGGATGCGGGTTTGCACATGGGTGCATTGGGCAATAAGGGGGTCATTGGTGTGATAAAACAGCCTATAGCGGGCACAGAAGGCGTGGCAGGCGCTTTATTGCTACGAATAGCTTCTAGTACATCTGCCAATTCCGACGTGGTCGTGACTGTCCGCCGTTTACCCACACGAAAATAGGTATTATCGATTCGCCCCTTATATAAGACCTGTTGCTTCTGCTTGTCATAAACGACCACTTCAGGCGTTACAGAGATACCAAAAGCACTCATCTTCTCTTGTTGGATATCAATCGCTAATGAAAAGGGTAATTGGTACTTTTCTTTGAAAGCAGACATCTTCTCAGGTGAGGAGGAGGGATTCGGGAAGAGGCCAATAAAGCTTACATTTTTATCGGCATATTCTTGCCAGAGTTGTTTGATCGACAAGGTATAATACTGTGAGATAAGGCATTCCTCTCCCAGGAATAGATATACCTCAATCTCCTTCTGCGGCCCCCAATAACTAAAAAGGGAAAACAGGGAAAACAAAACGAATGGTTTCATTGACTCAATCTTTACGTCCCTTTGCTATTAATAACGACGAACTAGTGAAAAACTTATATATCAAGTACTGTTAATATCAAATTATTAATCCCTTGCGCCTAAGCCGCCATACAAATCAGTTTGGTTCTCTGAAAACTTTTGTGCTTTGAGCCAAGCGAAAGCGGAAAGCATAGCTCCTTTGGGTCGCCGTAGCTTCCCATTTTAGCTTAGCCACAAAAATTATCAGCGAAGAATCAGTCTTCCAGATTCCTGTTCCAATTGGTTCTTTTAAATCTAATGAATTTTAGTGGCTCCAGGCATTTTAAGGTTGTGACATTTTGGCTTATGTCAGGCAACTGTCCTTTTGCAATCCTCCATTGGCGGGATCAAGTTTTAACTTAGGTTTTATATCCATCCCAGGTATTTTATTATCACCTTCCACTCGGTCTTTTTCCCGTTTCCATTTTCCTTGTACAAACTGAATAAGTGGCAAAAAAATGATCTTCAATGGATTATGTCCCATGAAACCCGTAGTCACACCATAGTTCACCGCCTCCGTTTCGGCCTGATAGGTACCGAATATTCGGTCAAAAATGATAAGCATACCTCCATAGTTTTTATCTATGTAGGCCTCATTAGAACCATGATGCACCCGATGCGCAGAGGGGGTATTAAACAGCAAGCCTTCAAACCAGCCCAAACGGCCAACAAATTCAGTATGCAGAAAAAATTGATAGAACAAACTAGCCGCCAGACATCCTGCTAAAACTTCCGGGCTAAAACCGATCCAAATGATAGGTAAAAAATACACTTGTCCGACAAAGCTCCCCATCCAATTGATCCGAAAAGCAGTGGTCAGGTTCATCCAGGGGCTAGAGTGATGGGTGTGGTGCAAAGTCCACAAAGCAGGGACTTCATGATTCCAGCGGTGATACCAATAGTAAGCCAACTCAGCGATAAAAAAGGTGGCTAAAATCGTCCAGACATTGACTGTAATATCAAAGGGTTGAAAGGGTTCGATCAATTTGAACAGAAAATATTTCCAAGCAATCGTCAAGGGTTTGATCAAATTGTTTCCCAACATAATGATGATATTGGAAAGTGACTCCTTCCAATTATGGACGACTTTATCCTTCCTTTTGGCCCACCAAATTTCGATGAGAATAAATAGATAAACTACACCTAAAAAATAGAGTATAGGCAACATGGGATTGTAATTTTGGAATGGTTAATGGGGTTTAGTTTTTTGGGAGGTAAGGCCCTTAAGCCTCTATTCTGCCTTACGTTTCTCCTCTCGCAACTGAAGTAATTGCTCCTTCCCATCCCTCTTCAACTGCTCCTTATAAGACAGGTAAGTAGAAAACTGGTCGGAACTAAATAGGGCCTTCAATTCCTCATCCTTTGCCTTATCAAAGCGTTTAGCGGTTCGATACATTGTCCATTTACTGGCTCCTCCTTTGATCACCTCTTCCATTTGCTCCGCATATTTGAGATTCACCTTACCTAACTGCTCTTTTTGGCTATCTGCTAGCATCAGTTTATCCGTTAAGAGCTCCGTCTGGATATTGGAGCGTTCTTCGGGTGTAGTGCTTTCGAGCAGTGCCATGTTCGCTGCATTTTGGGCATATAAGTCAGCTCCCTGTGTCGCGAGGATAAGTAGTGTTAGCAATACAAAAGACTTTTTCATTTTCATTTTTTTGATGGTTAATAGACTCAAAATTAGGGCGAGATACAGGCTGCTGTGGTAAAAAGAGGGCGAAGCTGACAAATTGGAGGCTGAAGTGACTGGAGGAGGGGGTGGAAGGACGGGAAAAAAGTACGTACATATGAAAAGGCCCTGAAATGCTGGAGCATTCAGGGCCTACAATTACTGCAAAACAGTTGCTTGTTTATTATAAGCTACTGCAGTTGTTTGGCACTCACTAAAGTGCCTTTTTGGGGTTATTCCATCGTATTCGTTTTCGAATTTGCTTCGTTCGTTTATCACGCTTTAAATCTGGTCTTGGTTCATGTTTCCGTTCGGTAGCTTGTTTGAGGCTTATTTCTAGGCTGCTTGGTGTTTTCAAATTAAAAACTAGCCCTTGACCGGGTGTCAATCTGTCTCTTATACACATCTGACGCTGCCGACGAAGAGGATAGTGTAGA
>CAJXUM010000793.1 GCA_913060855.1 uncultured Lewinella sp.
TTCGTCGGCAGCGTCAGATGTGTATAAGAGACAGGATCCATTTAGTCTAGCTCCACTAACGGAAGGAGCTGCCAGTGAAGTCCCGGAAACACCTTATGGGGATGAACTGAGTTTCTTGCGAATTACGATTAAGCAAGCTAATAAGTATGGCGAGCGCATCACAGCAGTAGCTGAGGTGGGTACAAATATGGCTGAGTATCCTGACGGGAATAGACTGGCCGAACAGCTGAAGAATGTAGCCCTATTGATTGGAGGTGGTTTACAAACTAAAATTTACATTGTAAATATTGGGGGTTTTGATACCCATGCTAACCAAGTAGTTGAGGGTGATCCGACCACCGGTGAGCACGCAGTATTACTAGAAACGCTATCGGAAGCCATGGCAGCCTTCCAAAAGGACCTGGATGCACAAGGGCTTTCTGAGCGGGTAGTAGGCATGACCTTTTCTGAATTTGGTCGCCGAATTAAGTCCAATGATAGTTTTGGGACAGATCACGGTACCGCTTCTCCGTTAATGGTCTTTGGATCTTGTGTAAATGCGAAGGTTTTCGGAGACAGCCCTGATATTCCCTTAGATGTCAATAAGTCGGAGGGCTTGCCGATGCAGAATGATTTCCGTGATGTTTATGGCTCGATCTTAATGGATTGGTTTGAAGTAACGGAGCAGGATGTACGAACGCTACTGCATGAGGATTTTCAACACATACCTATTATTCAATCTTGTAGTGTCACTTCTACTGGTCCGGACTTAACGACCGAATTACCGGTAGAATTAACAAATTTCCCCAATCCATTTCAAAACTGGACCACGATCCAATTTCGCTCCGAAGCAGAATGGGGCAAACTGGCCATTTACAATGCCATGGGGGCAGAACTTAAGGTATTGATGAATCAGCGATTACAAGCAGGAGAACATCAGTTACGATTCGATGCAAGTAGCTTGCCTCCGGGAAGTTATTATTATCGCTTACAATTGGAAGGTCGACAGAAGACCAATAGAATGATTAAACTTTAAATAGACCTGCGCACTTTGAGAACACCATAAATACGCACATGTAGCGACCGCAAGCTCAAATTAGCTTGTGGTCGCTGCTACTTTGTACGCTATTATACCTTATCAACTACCAACTTATAGTTAGGATCTTCCAGTACGTTGATGTCAATAATTTCCTCCGCATTCTTAAGTAATTTGCGGCAATCAGGGCTTAAATGCTTTAAATGAACCTGCTTCCCTACCTTCTCATAACGCTCTGTGATCCGATTCAGGGCTTCGATAGCTGACATATCAACTACTCTACTTTCAGCAAAATCAATGATCACTTCCTGGGGGTCATTTAGTACATCAAACTTTTCATTGAAGACGGTTACTGATCCAAAAAACAGCGGACCGTAAATCTCGTAGTGCTTTGCGCCATTTTCATCAATGTGCTTTCTGGCCCTAATCCGCTTGGCATTATCCCAGGCAAAAACCAGTGCGGCGATAATCACTCCAGCCACCACTGCAATCGCTAAATTATGCAAGATCGCAGTCACTAGGGTCACCAAAACCATCACGAAGATATCCGACTTCGGCATCTTATTGATCGTTTTCAAACTAGCCCATTCGAAGGTACCAATAGCGACCATGATCATCAAGCCGGTCAGCGCTGCCATCGGGAGTTGGCTAATTAAGCTCGAACCAAACATGATAAATACCAGAAGCATAATGGCGGCTACTATCCCGGATAACCTTGCTCTTGCCCCTGAAGAGATATTAATTAAACTCTGACCAATCATGGCACAGCCCCCCATTCCAGAAAAGAACCCGGATAGGATATTGGCAATACCTTGCGCTACTGCTTCTTTATTACCTCGTCCTCTTGTCTCAGTGATCTCATCAATAATATTCAAAGTCAAAAGACTTTCAATCAAACCCACGCCTGCCATAATCAAGGCATAAGGTAGAATCAAGATGATGGTCTCCAAATTAAAGGGAATCACAGGAATATGGAAAGGAGGAAATCCCCCTTGAATAGAGGCGATATCCCCTACTGTCTTAGTATCTATATTAAAGCCGACTACGATTCCAAAAACGACCAAGATGGCCACTAGCGAAGCCGGAATCGCTTTACTTAACTTAGGCAATCCCCAAATGATCAGCATCGTTAGTAATACCAAGCCTAGGAGAATCATAAGTGGGGTACCAGTCAACCAAGCACCGCTTGCATCCTTGAATTGATCTAGCTGCGACATAAAAATGATGATGGCCAAACCATTCACAAAACCGAAAATAACCGGGTGAGGTACCAAGCGCATCAGTTTTCCCAGCCGCAATAGTCCCGCTGAGACCTGAATAAGTCCCGCCAATACCACGGTTGCAAAAATATATTCCACCCCATGCGACTGTGCCAAGGTTACCAATACCACAGCTACCGCACCTGTTGCACCAGAGATCATCCCTGGACGCCCACCTAATACAGCCGTTACCAAGCCCATCACAAAGGCTGCATATAGTCCGGTCAATGGAGAAAGTCCTGCAATTAATGCAAAGGCTACTGCTTCCGGCACCAATGCTAATGCTACCGTTAGCCCCGATAAGACTTCAATTCTATAATCTACCTTCTGGGATAAGTCAAATAAATTAAAATACTTCTTCATGTAAATCTATCAATAGGTTTACCAATTACGGAAAGGTCATTTCCGAACCATTAGTGAAAAATGAAATAATTGGTGTTTGTAAGTTGAAGGAATCCTCAAGAAAACTGCCCTTTCAGGCAGCTATTTGTTAAAGGGGTGCAAACGTAGGCATTTTATAGGACAAATTCAGCTATTTGATGGGAATTCGTACTACGGGCCTATTTGGGAAGAATAAACCCAGGCACTAGTCTGACGAACGGATCTGTTTTGATTATAAGGTATCGTTGGTAGGGAAGACGGGTATTGACGTCACAAATTCAAAACTTCTATCTTCATAATTCATTTTGCAACAATAACTTACCCTGCCATTACTGACCAAAAGATAAGGCACTTTTAAAGGCAGATTATAGTTAGCTATTTGTCGAAAAGTTTGCTGATTGACAGCAACAGATGGTGCCTTACATTCGATTAAAAGGAAAGGCACCATCTGATTATCATATACTAAAATATCACATCTTTTTTGGAGTTCGTGCACCTGCAACCCCATTTCGATTCGTATTCTATTCCGGTTATAATTCTTTTCTTGCTGTAGGTACAGGATGATTAATTGTCGAACCAGTTCCTCGGGTTGCATCACCAGCCACTTCTTGCGAATGGGATCAAACAGGTATCGTTTATCCGCTTCTTGTTTAGTCTGCAGTTGCTCTCTTTTCGACAATAAATCTAATTCAATCATAGGCTTCGGGACTTAGTGTAGTACGATTTTCTTACTAATTGTACCCTGCTCTGAAGTCAATTGCAAAAGATATACACCTGCAGCCATAGACGCTGGCCTTTCAATTTCAAATCGATGCTTACCTTGGCTAATCGAACTAGCCGTGGATAAGACCTGTATCACTTTCCCTTCCAGACTCAACCATCGCAATTGGAAGGCTTGCAAGGGATCATCCAATTGTATATCTACTACAGCTCTTTCTTGGATTGGGTTGGGAGAAATCGTGAATTCCGCCACCCGCTGTTCAACCTCCTCGTTGGAGGAAACCAATTGAATATTCTTAGATGAATTGGCGTTGACATACTCATACTTGTTTCCGACCTTTTCCCAAATGATGGCAATGATTTCAATATTACCTGCCTGATATCCTGAAGCATTGAGATCGAAAATGGTCTCCAGATTCATCTCATCATTGGCAGAAATCACACCCGCGCCTAACAAATCACCAAAAGCGCCATCCATCAAAGAAGCGCGAAAGATATTCTTGTGCTGCGCCGCCGATCCCTGCCCAGACTGAGGGCCTACAAAGTTATTTTCGACGAGGTATAGCCCCATATAATACTCTCCATTCGCACTTTCGAAAAACTTAGCCTTGGCTTCCACCTTTAGCATTCCGGTGGTCTGCAAGCTCAATTTCAAACCCGATTGTGCCATGGGCTTTTCACTACGCTGAGTACTCACATTACTATTAACCATTGGGACTGTCTCTTATACACATCTCCGAGCCCACGAGACCGAGGCTGATCTCG
>CAJXUM010000794.1 GCA_913060855.1 uncultured Lewinella sp.
GGCATATATCCACATTTTATTATTGATAATCAACCGAATAGACTGCCCACTTCACCCAGCTCAATAAGCTAGAAAATAAAGCTTCAGAATACGGAAGCACTTTACATGAAAAACTGCCGGTTCATCCTCATGAGCACGAGGCTTATTGTTGCATCAGATTTTGATACTCCAACTTTAGTTGTTCCTTATCCACGGGGACTACACCCACTTTTTCACACACCTGCCCGCCCGCTAAATTGGCTAAATTGGCAATCTGAGACATATCTAGCGACAAGGCCAAGCCCAAGGCTACAATGCTAATCACCGTATCTCCGGCTCCACATACATCTGCAATCTGTCTGGCCTGCGTCGGAATAATTGCTTTTCCTGTTGGGCTATCATAAAAGAGTCCTTTTTCTGACAGCGTAATTAAGGTATGGCGGTTGCCCAGTTTTGTCTTAATATGTTCCGTGGCTTTTTCCATGTCTTTCAGGTTTGAGGCAATGCTGAAAGGCAACTGCTGCTGAATTTCACGAAGGTTGGGCTTGAACAAAGTTACATGTTTGTAGGCCCAAAAGTTATTGAATTTGGGGTCTACAGCGGTGGGAATATCTCGTTTGATGGCTTCGAGTATAATTTCGCGGATCAATTTATAAGTCAACACCCCTTTGTTGTAATCCTGGAATAAGATCAAGTGAATCTCTTTGTTGTCCAGGATTTCTCTGATCACTTCCAGGTATTTCTGCTCATCGATAGGCGAGAGGTCATGTGTATCTTCCCGGTCCACCCGCAGCAAGTGTTGGTGATTGGATATCACTCTAGTTTTTACGGTGGTAATTCTATCTTTCGATTGCACAATGCCTCGGTCCAATAAATTATGTTCTGGCAGTAGTTTCTTGAAGGCAACTGCATTATCGTCGGATCCTATGCAACTGCAGAGGTAAGGCGTAGCGCCTAGGGCTTTGATGTTCAAGGCAACATTAGCGGCACCACCCAATCTATCTTGTGATTCTTTTAAATGTACAACAGGAACGGGAGCTTCAGGTGAAATTCGATTAACGTTACCGCTCAAATAACGGTCAATCATCACGTCCCCAACAATCATAATATTGAGGTCGTTGAAGGCAGTAAAAAAATCAGTCGTTGCTGTCATCGAGATGTTTTGATTGGAGGGGGCAAATTTATTAAAACTGGGTCAATAAAGGGACTATGTCGGTATAAAAGAACTTTTTTTGCGGTTTGAAATTAGGCATTTTGAGGGAGAATTGATGTCCTAAAATCCTACAGGGCTACCGTTTAGTGCAGAAATAATTGGGCTAATTGAGACGATTAACTATCTTCGGCACCTTACACAACAAAATTATGTTCTATTGGACTACCGTATTAGCCATAGAAACGTTTACATAAGGGACTCATATGAATACAGTAATTTCGAATATTGACATTGCGATCATTATCGGCTACTTCGTACTTGTTTTGACCATTGGTTTTATGATTGCTCGTACCACGAAAACCGGAGAAGATCTTTTCTTGGGTGGTCGCAGTTTTGGTTGGGGCTTGATCGGCCTATCGCTTTTTGCTTCCAATATTTCCAGTTCTACCATTATCGGTTTATCCGGCGCAGCCTATACAACGGGTATTGTAAACTCCGTGTATGAATGGATGTCGGGTATACCGTTGATTCTGGCGGCGATGATTTTCATTCCGCTTTATCTGCGTTCTAGAATTACGACGATTCCAGAGTTTCTCGAACGGCGATTCGATCGCAGATCACAGTTGTTTTTCTCTGGCGTATCGATCTTTGCTACCATTATGATAGAGACAGCAGGTGCACTGTATGCAGGTACGCTAGTCTTACAAGCCTTTTTTCCGAGTTTAGGAATGTGGCAGACTTCTATAGGCTTAGCGCTTATCGCTGGGGTTTATACCGCCTCAGGTGGATTGAAGGCGGTTGTTTATACCGATGCGATACAGGCTGTGATTTTGATTGTAGGGTGTGGTATTCTTACCTGGATTTTATTTGACAAGGTAGATTTTGATTGGGACAGGATTGTGTCGAATGCGCCGGAAGGGCATTTTTCAGTCGTTCGTCCATTGGATGATGAAGGTTTACCGTGGCCGGGCTTATTAATGGGTGTTCCTTTTCTAGGCTTCTGGTATTGGAGTACCAATCAATATATTATACAGCGAGCTTTGGGGGCACGTGATATTCGGCAGGCACGATGGGGAATTGTCTTAGCCGGTTTCTTGAAGATCATACCCTTGTTTATCATGGTGATTCCTGGTGCAATAGCCCTGACCTTGTATCCTGATATTCCAAATGGAGATGCAGTATTCCCATTTTTGGTAACGAATGTATTGCCGGTGGGATTAGTAGGATTAGTACTGGCGGGTTTGATTTCTGCCATTCTGTCCAGTGTCGATTCAGCGCTGAATTCATCTTCTACTTTAGTGGTCATTGATTTTATAAAACCTCGTAACCCGGATTTGACGGATCAAGATATTGCCAAATACGGTCGAATCACAACGGTCATCCTGATGGTCGTTGCAGCGAGTTGGGCGCCCCAAATTCAGAACTTTACCGGTTTATGGGATTACCTACAGCAAATGTTTTCGATTGTGGTACCTCCGATCGCCATCATCTTCTTAGTGGGAGTATTCTACAAAAGAGCGAATGGACATGGTGCTTTTTGGACGCTAGTGATCGGTACCTTAATGGGGATTGTACTATTCATTTTGGGAGAAATGGATCTTTGGTCTTTACACTATACGATGAATGTGGGTGTGAGTATGTTGGTATCGGTGATTGTGTTTATTAGCGTTAGTTTGATGACAGATCCACCTACTTCTGATCAAATTGAAATGTATACCTATCGCAAAGGACTCATTGGAGAAGGAATGGAAGGTTTGCCCTGGTACAAAGATTATCGTACACACATGGTGGTCTTGGTAGTTTTAATTCTCTATATTTTGATTGTATTCTGGTAGGAGAGAGTTTACTTGAGAGCCAAGACTGATAATCAAGGAGTTACTTGAACAGATGAGCGATGATCTTGTCGGTGCCTCCTTGGTTATCAGTGATGTAGGCCTTTGCCCTTTGCGAAGCGGTTAGGTAGGAATCTTCTTCTAAGAGCAATTGCAGGGTTTGGATCAGTTCGGCCTCGTTTGCTACTGTGAAACCGCCGCCGCTTTGGATCAATTGTTTAGCTTCTTCAAATTTTTGATATTTCGGCCCAAAGATGACTGGTAATCCAAAAGTGATGGGTTCCAGGGTATTATGGATGCCGCTGCCAAATCCACCGCCAATATAGGCGATCTTTCCATATCGATATAGCACCTGTAGCATACCAATATTATCGATCAGTAAATAACGAAAGGATGATTCAACTGGATCGGAAAGTTGAGAATACCGAATGAGTTGACTCGGAAACTGTTGTTCAATGGCCTTTAGATGGGCGTCAGCAATATCGTGCGGTGCGATGATGACCTTCCAATTGATATCAAGTGCTTCCTCAATGGCTTTCTGCAAGAATTGTTCATCTGCTGGCCAGGTACTTCCTGCGATTAAACAAGGAGCCGAATCCACAAAAGAATCGATTAAGGGGAAATGCTTGCCCTCTTTGGGAATTTGAGCTACCCGATCCACTCGGGTATCGCCAGCAATACTGATAGCTGAGAGGTCGACTTTTTCTAACAGCTTTAGTGAAGACTGATCTTGGACAAAGATATGGTCAAAATAGCCCAGTAGTTTTCGAAAGAAGCCCCCATAAGGTTTAAAGAAAATATGGTCGGGTCGGAAGACCGCAGAGATTAAATAAGTCGGAATTTGTGCCAGATGGAGCTGGGATAAAAAATGATACCAAAATTCATACTTCACAAAAACAGCGACGCTCGGTTGTGCCAATTGTATAAAACGCTTGGCATTTCGTTTAGTATCTAGCGGCAAATAGAAAATTCCATCTGCTGGCTCATAGTTTTTTCGAATTTCATAACCAGAGGGAGAGTAGAAGGTGAGCAGGATTAGTTTTGTTGGAAATTGTTGTTTGATTCTTTCGATTAGCGTTCTGCCTTGTTCGAATTCGCCCAGAGAGGCGCAGTGTACCCCTGTCTCTTATACACATCTCCGAGCCCACGAGACCGAGGCTGATCTC
>CAJXUM010000795.1 GCA_913060855.1 uncultured Lewinella sp.
ATCTATCTGTCCTTTATTACAAGACTCACTTACGGTGTTGGACGGCGGTGGGCACTTCCGTCCAGCTTTTTTCGCCTGGTTTCCCAAAGGGCACTAAGCGAAAGAACACTATGATCACACTATAGTAGGTGATGAGGTTACCGCCTCATCACCACTAATATAGCTTCAGGTTTGACAGCCTCATAAGCGAATCTGTCAAACCTAGTATGCTAGGATAAAAGCAAACTGTTCATAGGGCAATTTGGAGGTTCTGCCACCTCGATAGGGTGGCAGGATCTATCCTTTAGCTTTGATTCTGATTCACACGAATATATTGTTCATTGATAGGCGGGATAATAGCACAAAGATTTAGAAAAGTAAAATTCACTACTGACTGTGAGAAAATTACACACATGAGATTACAATATTTTCCATTAGTCATCCCTAGTTTTTTAAAAGAACTAAACCACAAAAAAAATTGAGTCAGTAGACCAAAAGAATTTTTTCTTAGGGTGTTTTATTTTTCAGAAGGGCAATTGGAGATAAGTAGATAGTTGCTATTATTCCGGGCTGGGTAGCGGTGAATGAACTGCTGCCCAGTTTTCTTTTTTTATACCTGATGAGCCGCTTAAGCCTTCACGTATACAACTTCCACTCAAATAAAAGCCACTTAGATGGCGTTCTATACCGACCTTGAAGCCAATTGGGAAAGAAAGCCCATTACTCCTTCAAGTACGGTATATACTGACCGAAATAAGCTACGTGTACCTAATAGCATTTCGCGTCAAGTATACATACCATACACATACAGTATCAAGTAGATACACAACCCAAACTACAACAAACACTTCCCCTACCCCAAAACTAAGCTCAGGCCAATAAACCCATGAGAAGCTGTTCTTTAGAATGGTTTTTCTGATTGGTAAGTTCGCAAACAAAACCAGCAAAGACCGTCCGCAAGGACCAATTTGTTATTAGCACCAAGCATTAAACCAGAGTAGAGAAGCGAGTATCATCACCTATTGTATAGGCTGATCTCACTTCTCACTTCTGTTTTTTAGCGCGTGCATGGGCAGCTCTTTTGGAGATAAAAAGGATACTTTTTAGCACAAATGGTGTTGTCCAAACACGCGCTAAGACAGCTGGTGGCGTGCCTAGCAACCCAAAAAACCGATGAAAACAGAACTTTTCCTACAACTTATTGTAGAAAAGCGCTTACTTTTAATAGCAAGTAAGTCGCTGGCTGTCTCCATTTCGCTACTTAAAAGGCTTCGGTTACAGCCTAGGATGACTGTAAAACCCTATTATTTTAACCGGCAAGCAACTATCAACACCATGCATCCCAACTCAACAGTTGACAGCAGGTTCTTCCCCTGCCTGTCTCACATTGTCATCCCCCTAGCCTTCTTGGTCTTTTTACTCCCCACAACTTTTTTACATAGTCAAGATATAATTCCTGCCAAGCCTGAAGAAGTAGGTCCTGCATTGCAAGATTCCACTCGTTTAAACGTCGTGAATCTACCCATGCCCTTGCTTCCAATGAATGGTATCAATGCCGAGGCGCCTTATTACCGATTTCTATGGATTTTTGGCGACGGGAACTTCCGTTTTATCACTGATAGCACTGCGATCAATCATCGTTATAATGTGCTCCCTAGTGAAAGTCCTAAGAGTCATGATGTTTTCTTGTATAAGAATGCATTGTACGGTGGTGGTAAGCCACCGCCAAAAAGAAGTAGCACACAGGTTTCTAACCAGCATGATGCTAATTTTGACACCATCCCATACGAACCGACTACAGTCGTACAACCCAATGCGCTTTTGCACCTACAAAAGCATATGGAGCCCATGCTGCCTAGCGATACTTCGCTCTGGATCTTATCCATTAAGAATCCGGATACGCTTACTAGGCGGAGCCTCAATGGGCAGGTCTATTTATTCTATGATGGCGTTATTACACAAAACAAGCTCTTCCAGGTAGAATCTAAATCTGGTCAAAATGTAGCTTTCCCCGCCAAGTCTCTCGGTTCAGCTACTGCTAATTATGCTGAATTTCAATACGATACGACACTGAATTATACCAATGAAGTGCAAGATATTACGTTCCAAACCGCTGATATTCCGGTAAATACCTTGCAGTCTCAGTACAAGAAGGCCATGTTCTGGAATTTCAGCAGCTTAGGTCCAGGGGAAGAAAGACACATTTTCGTTCAATTCACCAATGATTCCTTACTCCTAGATAAGTTTAATCTAAAACGAAAAGGAGAAACCAAGTTGATGGCGATGATGGCCATTTACGGTGATGACAATAACCAAGGAGAAGGCTTTGACTTCAATCTCAATGATGAAGATGCCAAACGCCGAAATGAACTTCAGCTCGATTCTATGTTTTTGACGGCTAATATTGCCGGAGGAGACGATAGTTGGTTTGGTAATGCCTTATTACAAGGAGGCTTGGATCAGTCCTTTTTCGCGGCTACGACCCTCGTTGACATCATGGAGGTAAACTCACGCCTCTCCGGTTCCTACGATCCGAATTATATGCAAGTGGACGCCTGTAGCTGCCCACCCGATACCGATGGGGCACAGAAAATGATCGCAACCGTTCACTTCGAAAATGATGGCCAAGCCGCTACCCGAAATATATTTATCAGCATAGAAATACCTAGTGAAATACAACTCAATAGTGTCTTCGATTCGCTACTTCGACTCCATCCACCTTTAGATCCTGCCTCTGCCGGACAGGTCATTATGGAAATGGATGAAAGTAGTCGAACGGTGACTTGGAAACTGCTCAATTTCCAGATAGAGTCCGTTCCGCAATTAGGAGCCGGGCATCCGGCTACCTTTGGAGAGATCACTTTCACCATGCTCACTGAAGCCGGTGTAGACATTAACTCCATTCCTGAAATACAAGCCTGTATCCGATTCGATGAAGAAGACAACGATCCGATATGTACGCTCCCTGTCAAGACTAGTTTACTAACGCAAGCAGATGTAAGCAATACCGAATCCGCTGATCTACTCCAGTGTGAAAACTGCGACTGTCCACCTTTTGATTTTTGGCAATGGTTATTGTCCTTGCCTTGGTGGTTGGCGCTCTTGATCATTCTTGGCATTATTTTACTGATTCTACTGATTAGAAGGCTGCGATAATCCATTGATGGAAGGCGGATCAGTGGTCCCGTCATACAAGGATAAATTAACCCCTAAAAAACTCATATCCATGCGCTACCTACTGCTACACCTATGTCTAATTTTAAGTTTTTCTACACTTCGCGCTAGCGATGCTGCAATGCCGATGGACCTGGCATTAATAGCTGCTAGAAAACAACACACAGATAGTCTTCAGCAAGCATTAGATTTGGCATTACAGCAGTATCAAAAGCAAGATAGTTTGATCGCCTGGATAGATGGGATAAAGGCCGTGGCTCGTATCTTTCGAGATGAGTTAAATGAGCCCGAGCAGGCCCTAAATATCATGGCCACAGCTAGTCCGGATCAATTGTGGCGCCAGCCCAACAAGCAGGAAGAATGGGAAGCCATAGCTTGGTTAGTAGTCAATCGAGCCTATACCTATAAATACGGGACAGAACAATACATAGAAGCCAGCCAGCATTACCAACGAGCTAAGGAAATACTCGTGGACCAACTGGGGCAAGAAGATTTGGACATTGCTATTTACATCTACCAGGAATGGGGAAATCTCAAAACCATGATGGGCGATTTTGTGATGGCCGAAGTTTTATTGAATCAATTTTTACAGTTAGCCATCCAGCAAGAAGCTTATGATACAGCCGCTGAAGGCTATAATGACCAAGGCGTACAATTCATCAGTCAATGGGATATTTCTCGAGACAGTTCGGCCCTTAAAAAAGCGATCAGCTACCTTCAAAAAGGCTTAACGCTACCCCATCTACACGATTTTCCAAAGGGCTTGCTACATGGTAATCTAGTGAAATGTTACATTGAATTGGGGCAAAAAAGAGAAGTACTATACCACGCTACAAAAGGGAATCAGGCCATTCAAAATTTCTATGAAGCTTCTCAATACCCAGGCCTTCGCCTTGATCAAGCTAAAATCAAGCAGAACTTAGGCGCTGTCTCTTATACACATCTCCGAGCCCACGAGACCGAGGCTGATCTCGT
>CAJXUM010000796.1 GCA_913060855.1 uncultured Lewinella sp.
GTATAAGGATGGAAATTAAGATTTTCAAGCAAGGCAAGGCTCGAAGAAGGAGGATAGCCATAGCTACGCGACTGATGAAGAACGAAGGATTGCTTGAAAAGATAATTTAGCTCCATACAATTTATTTTAGAATAAAGTCTAGTGTCTATTGCGGAGTGTCTTTGTCAGGCCCGCCAGCTTATTTACTCTTTTACTCTCATAAAGATAGCCGGAGTTTCAATTCACCCACCGATGGCCAAAGTAGCGAACATCCATAAAAGAGATAAATGTAAGGAAGGATTTTACACGCTATCACTCCACTCCTGAAGCCTAACCCCATTTTTTTTCAAAAAAAGCCCCCAGCACCGCAAGTTTTCCTAAATAATGGTATCTAAGGAGAAAAGAGCTATGTGGATGATGAAGCCAACTCTACTTCCCCTCTTGCTGTTGATGTGTACTAATGCTACTAGCCAATCCAAATCGGTAGCCCAAATTTCCTTTGTACCTACCTATAATAATACGCCTATTTTACTGGATGAATCCGCTGATGAAGGGCTTGTTTTTGGGGATTTAACCATAGAGACGCTCAAATTTTATGTTTCAGGGATCAAACTATATCAAGAAGAAGACCTGGTATTTGCCTTGGCGAATAGCTTTCACCTCCTAGATGCTGCCGAGCCTGGTAGTTTTGACATTAAATTTGAATGCCCTGATTCAATCGTTTTCAACTACATTCAATTTAACATAGGAATCGATAGCTTGACCAATACCTCAGGCGCTTTAGGAGGTGATTTGGATCCCACTAAAGGGATGTACTGGACTTGGCAAAGTGGCTACATCAATTTCAAATTGGAAGGGGTGGCAGATCGCAGCCCGGCTAGGCATCATCGTTTTCAGTTCCACATTGGTGGGTATCAAGCGCCCTTCGAGAGCGTCCAAAAAGTAAAACTGGCCGTTAAAAATACGAGAGAAATAGAGATTCAGGTGGCAGTCGATCAATGGCTTGCCACTATCGACCTAAGTGAGACCTACCAGATTATGAGTCCCAATGCAGCTGCTATCAAAATGGCGCAGCGACTTCCCACTATTTATTCGATTGCAAAATGAAAAAGTATACCTTTTTACCTATACTGCTATCCGTAGGGTGTCTGGCTTTTCTCGGCGGGGAATGGGGATTGTTTATTTATCCTTCCTATTTCCCCGAGCCCGCCTATAATTTTGAAAACAATCCATTAAAAGCAGAAAAAGTAGCCTTGGGGAGGGTGTTGTTTTATGACCCGATATTATCAAGAGACCATTCCACTTCTTGTGCCTCCTGCCATTCCCCTTATAATGCCTTTGCCCATACAGACCATGATTTGAGCCATGGGATAGACGATCAGATTGGCACGCGAAATGCTCCTCCTTTATTCAATCTAGCTTGGCAAAAAAGCTTTATGTGGGATGGTGCGATTAATCATTTGGATATGCAGGCCTTGGCCCCTATTAGTCACCCCAAAGAGATGGGAGCTAGTATAGAGGAAGTAGTCACAAAATTACAGGCTAATACCACTTATCCTAATCTATTTGCCAAAGCTTTTGGAGACAGTATAGTTACTGGACAACATCTTTTGCAAGCTTTATCCCAGTTTCAGTTGACCTTAGTCTCTGCCAATGCCAAGTATGATGAAGTCAAAGCGGGCTTGGCTGCTTTTTCAGCACAGGAAGAGAATGGCTATGCTTTGTACCAAAGAAACTGTAGCAGCTGCCATACTGAGCCCTTGTTTTCTAGTTATGAAATGGCGAATAATGGCCTTCCTTTAGATACGACGCTCAATGACTTTGGAAGAGGGGCGATCACAAAGCAAGCCCGAGACAGTATGGAATTTAAGATTCCTTCTTTACGAAATCTCAGCTATACCTATCCCTATATGCATGATGGTCGTTTTAGGAAACTTCGACATGTTGTTCAGCATTACACGGAAGGAATACAAGACAGCGAATTCGCAGCAACAGATTTGAAAAAGCCGATCCACTTGACCTCTAATGAGAAGGCCGATCTGATTGCCTTTTTACTCACGCTTAATGATAAAGCATTTGTTTTCGATCCAAAGCATCAATTTCCAAGAGAAAGCTTCAGCATCGAAAAATAAAAACACATTCAAACATGAAAAAAACCTTAACCTTATTTGGCTTGCTTGCCCTCTTGGCTGAAAGTAATGCCCAATTAAGTCCAGCCATTACTTCCTGGCTGCAGAACACCACTGAAACGGGAAGTTATTATATGTCGGGCAATTCAACGGCCATCGACAATGGCATCTTATATAACTGTCAAGAGATAGCCTATTCCGATGATTATGTATATGTTACTACCAATGGTATACCAGCCTATCCAACGGGACCCTTTCTAGATGGAAATCCATCGCAAGCGGCTAACCAGAATGCTATTTTTCGGATTCCTTTAAACCCGCAAAAGAATACGGGTACACCAATTTCTACCACCGGAGGAAATATAGGGGTGTTTATTAATGGGGTGGCTCTTTTTGATTACCGGGACGGCGTAGGTTGGAATTCCAATACCAATAGCCTTTGTGGTGGCCCTGGAAACCCTATGTGTCCGGGTGGTCCAATGGCCGGGAAAGACTGGAACAGGGACGCGATTCCTGCTGAAATGGATGGCTTCGACTGCTCGAAAGCACACCCCGCGATGGGCAATTATCACCACCACCAAAACCCTTCTGCTTTCAAGTTGGACTTAGAGGTGGTCTCTGATATTTGTAATTTATACGATGCGGATGGATTGTATGCGATCGACAGCACACAGCATTCCCCCTTGATCGGCTTTGCGTATGACGGCTTTCCTATTTATGGGGCTTATGGGTATCAAAATACGGATGGAACCGGAGATATTACCCGGATTAAATCTAGCTATCAACTCAGGAATATAAGCACGCGGACGCATTGGGCGGACGGGACGAATGTGGATGATGGACCAGCAGTTAATGCTACCTATTTCCTGGGGTACTTCCGAGAAGATTATGAATACGTGGCGAATGAGGCGGGTGATTACCTAGATGAACACAATGGTCGATTCTGTGTGACACCAGAATACCCAGATGGTACCTACGCCTATTTTGCTACTGTTGATGAAAACTGGGTGTCTGCCTATCCTTATGTAGTGGGACCTACCTTTTATGGACAATCCGCCAACCGAAAAGTGACGACTATCTCCGAGGAAACTACCCTCTATACTCCTGTGATGACGGCTATTGCTGACCTTGGTTTTGCGAATATGAATATCTCTATTTTCCCCAATCCTGCTTCCGACCTTGTCGCTATCCAAATGAGTGGCTTGATAGATGATGATGTAGAAATTGAGTTATTTGATATGGCAGGAAAATTGGTGAGTACGTCCCAAATCGAAAAGGGGAGTACGATTGCCTATTTCGATGTACAGGCGGTGTATGAGGGTGCTTATATTCTCCGCTTTTCTAATGGTTATCAGTCTATTTCTAAGAAGGTGATCATTTCAAAGGAATAGGACCGTAACTAAGACCTAGACTTCAGAAGTTTCCCAAAGCCATGGCCCAAGAAAACTTCTGAAGTCTAACATCAACCTACGAGCCTCCCTCACTAGCTTTTCCACTCACCCCATACTTCCTCCGAAAGCGTAGCTTTTGACGATAAGGAAATACGCCAACCAATTCTCTATTCCTCAAGCGCTCCTGGGTTTTAATCCAAAAACCGGGAGAAAAAAGATCACCATGTAATCGGAGAAAAATATCGCGCACTTCTTTTCGGCCAATCAGAAATCGAGGAAATTCCTCTGGAAAAACATCCATATGGCCTACTGAATACCAGGGAGCTGCGCTCATCTCATCCTCATAATCTCTCGCTTCTGGGATCACGCGAAAGTTGTAATCGGTCAGAAATCCGATTTCATCATAATCGTAAAAGACAACTCGCTTCAAACGAGTTACGCCAAAGTTCTTGAGTAACATATCCCCCGGAAATATATTTACTGCAGCCATTTCCTTGATCGCTTTGCCATACTCATTGATGACTTCCTCAGCCTCCTCTATCGTAGCGTCCTCCAAATAAATATTAAGGGGGACCATCTTCCTGTCTCTTATACACATCTCCGAGCCCACGAGACCGAGGCTGATCT
>CAJXUM010000797.1 GCA_913060855.1 uncultured Lewinella sp.
GGGCTCGGAGATGTGTATAAGAGACAGTATTAGGACTGTCATTGAACTCTTTCTTGAATTCTCGCTTAAAAGAAGACAAACTCAGGTTGCACAATTTGCCTAATTGATCCCGGTTTAGATTGGAATACAAATGCAATTCAACAACCTCCTTTAAATGAACCGTTTTAGTAGAATATAAATCAGCTACCAACTCTAAAATAGAATTGACATTCTTCGACTGGACGAGTAACAGAATCAACTCTTTGATTTTCAATTCTAGCAAATCATTATTTACTAGAGAAGGATTCTGGAAATAAAACTCCAAGGAATCAATGAATTTTGCAATTACATCACTTGATGCGACAACTTGGCTTTGTTGACCATCACTTCTCTTCTCAATAATAGCAGGCAATTCTCCGATGTATAATTTTTTGAGTACCTCCGGAAACAAATGAACGACAATCACTTCGACTTGGTCGTTTTCTGTCTCTCTTAACAAGTCCAAAAAATGACTCCCACATTTTAGAAGCACGGCTTCTTGGCTGCCTACCTGAATGTTATTTTCTGATGAAAGCAATTGAGGTCCTCTCTCTTTAAAATAGATAAAACAGCCACTATTTTGAAAAATAGCTTCATACCGAAAAGGTGGGCGAATTCTAACCTTTTCGATCAGGATTTGATCTCGATACTTGAATGTTGAACGACTTAATACCATGTGGCAAAAATATTAATCCCATGCTAATACTGCTGAAATCGGGATATGATCATCGAAATCTTTTCCGTAATAAGCTTTGTGAATTTTTTGATCTTCATCGATCAAAAAATCCGCAGGGATTACGGGTTCTTCTGTCATTGTTTTCATGTTAAAGAATCCTCCAGTCAGCGCTTTAAATATCTTTGTAGGACTGGCCATAGATTTCAACATGCCTAGGTAAGAAACCTCTACTCCATATTTCCCATAAATCTTAAAATCTCCATCAGGAATAATTGGGAAAGGCGGGTTTTGTTTGCCGGCATATTTCAAAACGTCCTCTTTTGAGGATGCGAAAAGTGTCACCACCTTAATTCCTTTATTTTCAAATTCTTCATGTCTCCTGATTAATTGTTGCAAGCCCATATTGCAAAAAGGGCAAGCCGCTTTTCTAAAAAAACTAAGCAATAGTTTTTGACCTTTAAAATCCTTTAAATCTATGACATTTCCATTTAAATCGGTGGCCTTGAAGTGGAAGGCAGAAGTGCCCTCTTTTATTTTATTCATGCTGTTTATGTTGTAACTGCTGACGAATTATTGAGTTACAAATTTAAGGCGATAATGAAGCTTAAACATGGACAATCGGTCCAAGATAATGGATTTTGAGTCCGTATTTGATTACCCTTTTGTAGACTTAGAGGCATCAAAGGTTATAAAGCTATAGTCTTATTTGAAGCTGAACTTAGTACACTGTGTAATAAATTTACATGCATTTTGAAGCCGTCTTTTGCCCCTATATTTCGTTGCGTACTCGCCTTCTTAGCTATGGCTAAGAGGCTGCGCCGCGCCTCATCTAGAGACAAAATCCGGTGGTTCAAAATACACCTTAACTTAATACACAGTGTACTAAGTACCATGGAACATAAGTTCTTTAATTCAAGATCCGGGTTCTTGCTTTTTCAAAATGAATTGATTTGCCCCTTTTTGCAAGGAAAGGGGAATGCCATCTCTCAATTGCTGGTCGGAAAAAATCTGCTCTTTTTCCGCCCTAAAGTCGATCCATTCATAACTGCTATTTTCTTCCGGCGTAAACCACTCAGGAAACTGGTTGATCCGAGGCCAATCGAAGGGCATATTCATGACCGTCTGGTGCCTGGGTGCATCAAATTTTATCACACCTTTCCAATCCTTTTCTAGCGTTAGACTAATCAGTAGATCATCGTTTTCCATCACAGCTCCGATCTGAATATCAGATCGCCAAGGGTAGGTCGTCACTCCTTGGGCTTTCCACAGACAATACATAATGGTTGTTCTGGCAAAATTTCCATCCCCATGCCATCCTTCAATCACGCCATTAGATTGCCATTGCGAAGTATTGGGCCGGTGACTCGAATCTTGCATAGACCACATCACCTGGGTTTCACTATCGATCCAGTCAGCGGTAGATGCGATGGGTTCCCTGGCATACAAATTCAAAGCTCCTTCAATGGCATCCGCATAACCATCTGCAGAACCTGTCTCCCAATCAAAATTCCTGTAGTTATCATTTAATGCGCCTAGCCCTTTCAAGGTAGCTGTTCTATAGGCTTCCACCGAATCAAGCTGATAGACCGAGTAGAATCCATTGAAGGTATATCCAAAATTATCGGCAACACCCTCTTTTGTTATTGCTCCGGTTTGTGGATTAATCGCATTATAAAAAAGTCCGTCTTCATTTCTACCAAGTTCCAAGATGCGATCGAGCATTTCGTGGATATGCGGCTTGTATTCCGCTTTTTTGGGAATAGCTGCGAAACTCGCGGTAACGTAAAGCTCGCAAAGTCCGGAAACAATCTCACATCCATGGTCGCGCAACCTGAGTTCGGGAAAATCCCTGGTTGGATGTTGATTATCCAGTAAATAATAGTCCCCTAAGCGTATGGCCCAATCAAGGTATTTTTGTTCTCCGGTCATCCAATAAATCCGGGAGAGTACCTGCAGCATTTCACCATTCACTTCCACATTGGTAGAGACGATATTTCCATAATCGGTCTCCACCGCTGCATGTTTCCATATATCATCCAGGATACTAATCATTCTGGCAGACCAGGGGCTCACCCCCAGCCATTCGGTCAGCGGTAATAGCCCATCTTTGATGTACTCGGAAGAACCAAACAAAATACTTGGCAAATCGGCTTTGGGCTCATCAAAGTCTTTTTTATCAAAAGAATAAGTATCCGGGAGTTGGTCAATACGAGAGGTAAGTCGAGTCTCGCTTTCCAGCATTTCCATCATCCGTCCCTGAAAAAGGTCCTGATCCGTAAACGCCGCCGTTAAAACCATAAATGGATAGTTGTCGGCTGCGGCATCCTTGGCATTCCAGATATCAGTATCCTGGTATAGATTTCGGGGGATGAGTCCGGTGGTCGGGTCTGCATGAGCCAGCCAATCTTTAACAAAAAGTCGACACCGCTCTAATCCTTCGTTCACTAATACGCCATTGGCAGCCGCCTGATCAAAGGCCTGAGTTTCTGCCTTAGTGGGCACCAGCTCAGATTCAGAAGGCTGATCACAGGACAGCAGTAGGCAGCTAACCAAAAAAATTGTGCTATACAGTTGAAGCTTATTCATGGGTTGGTTTGTTGTATTATTCAAGACGATTTGGCGGCCACAACTTTTACAGCGATGGTTCAGCTGACTATTTTTGTGCCTTGTTAGGCAACGTTTACTCTATCTTTTTTCGATACTCATCATATAAGCCTATCAAAAGGCTGTTTCCTTGATTATCCACTCTTACTCCTCCATATTTAGCATTTTCATACTTCTCCGCATCTCCTTCTTGAAAGAAGAAAGATTCTGCACCTATATTTATTCCTCTCCATTGTCTGGAGGTATATTCTATAAGGTATTCATTATTATTCAAGGGTGTTTTGTTTTCTTGAATTCTAACTTTTTTGGCTACTCCATTTTCTTCTAATTTCACAACACAAAACCCTCTTTTAGCTATACTATCGGAACTACTATTTTCTGAAATGGCATATCTCAGGTCCATATAATCCCCTTGCATTAATGAACGAGGGTCTACCGGTGCTAACTCTAATAAGATCAGCTGTCCATTAGATAACAATTCTTCTTTTTGAAGGATAGAGTTATTAAACAGCCCCAGTAAAATGATGAGATTAACTAGAATTATTATCCACTTATATTTCTTCATTGACATTTAGCGCTTTAGTAGTGAATGAAGTTGTTTAAGAGTGATTTTTTGAGGCGAAATTTGAAGGAATGAGGTTCTGGGGACTGGTTTTTTTTTCAGCATAGCAGCGCTATCCCGATACCTATCGGGAAAGAAAAAAGCTGTTTCCAGGTTCTTATTCTCTCGAATTGTAGCCAATCAATCATTTTTAAACAACTTCAAAAAATAGAATAATAGAAATACAATCCCTGATGAAAATAAGATGATTGATTTGGTTAATAA
>CAJXUM010000798.1 GCA_913060855.1 uncultured Lewinella sp.
ATCAGCCTCGGTCTCGTGGGCTCGGAGATGTGTATAAGAGACAGCTTTATGGGTTGAGATTCAGAGTGTCTTTGGGCAGGCAATTGAGGTCTGCCCAAAGATACTGTCAGCCTGAAAGTAAAGGTTTTCTTTACACAGGACAAGAAGAGCGTGGAATTTTGACAGAAATGGGAGACATAAAATACATTTAACAACCTACAGTACTCCTATTACACTACTGGTCTCCTTTCTTCGGTACAGGATCATGCCCATGCGGCCCCCAGGGATGGCATTTACCAATGCGCTTCAAACCTAGCCACGTACCTTTTAATATCCCCCATTCCTGTATGGCCTCGATCGTGTATTGCGAGCAGGTCGGTTGAAAACGGCACTTACTCGGACCCAAGATAGGAGAGATCGATAATTGATAGAATCGAATAGGGAGAATATAGAGGTAACGCAGGTATTTTTTCATAAGAAGTTGTTTCCCAGTTTAGAAGCTAACCTTATCACTACTTTTTCCCTTTTTAAACAACCACATTCCTCCTTGGTTGTTGGGCCCTTTCACATTTATAATATTTTGCTGATCGTCAAAGGTTTCCATTAGGATGTTATTGGTTACCCCCAAGGCATTAAGGTCAGTCACATTTTCGATTTCTATATAGCACCACGCAGAAAGTAGGTCTTCAGAGATTTCCTTTCCTAGGAAATGGTAGTCAGTCGGCTGACCATCGACCTCTAGTATGAAGTGTTTCTGTAAATATCGAATAAGATGAGCTTCGGCATCTGGTGCTTCCTTCTCTGTACAAAGCGCCAATTTATCGGCGCCTTCCCTGCGTAGTGCTTCTTCCAAGTCATCCAGGAAAATCTGCATACTCACCTGGATCGCTTTGTCTTCTGCACTGTATTCTATTACACACTTACTCAGGTGAAAATCATGAGGCGGGGCTAGAAATAAGAAGCTGATTAAAAGGTATTTCATATAGATGATTAATAGCATTTTCAAATTAGACTTCAGAAGTCGAGTGGTCGATGGACTTAAAACCAATAATTGTATTTGCCCCATTTTGGGATCTAAAAAAAGGCTCTCTATTTGAGCTGTTTTATAGCAGTGCACGTTCTAATTGCAGTGCTGTTTTGAACTATGGGAATTTTAACTTGGGTTGGGTTTGCCTTCGGCGACCTACTTTTGCAGTCGCTCAAAAGTAGGCAAAACGCTTGGCAAAAAAAACTCATCCTTCAAACAATTTTTTGCCGGGCCACCCGCAGCGGGTTCTTGGTCAAGAGGAATCTTATACACTTTGTTGTTGGTGTTGAACTTATTCCTAACGTCAAAAACTCTAATGCGGGGATATTCTAAAAAGCAATATTTTAAATAGGAGATTCTTAGGAAAGTGCCGTCTTAATCACCGGGCATTGAGATCTATATATAGTTGAGTTTTCCTAATGATTGGGTGCCTGTAAAGGTGCTTTTTACCGCAAGTCAGGCTGATCGGATGGTTCGAATCGATCCCTTGCGGCAGTATCAGTAAGTAGTTTTAAAGTTGATCCATTTCGGTTTTAGGAATTGGGTCCCAGCAGAAGGTTTGGCTGGGGCTTTTGCGGAGACCTATTGGTGGGCTCTGTGGGGTTCGACTCCCTGTCTCCGCACCGATCATTAGAGCGTGCTTTGCAAGGCTGGTAGAGATGAGGCGCTTGCCCGTCTCTGCTGGCTTTTTTCCTGGCTGGCGCATCGAGGTTCGACTCCTCGGCAGGAAACGAAACCGTCAGACTCGTCCCTTATCCTCCTTTGCGGGAGGGTAGGGGGCAACAAACTAACTTTTATGTGTATCAATCATGTTTATCGGATCAAGTGGGCCAAATCCAAGAAGCTCTTGGATGGCTACATTGACCGCTACAATGCCGACCGTCCTTTGCGGGACCAATTGCGATCGAGCCACAAGGCCCTGGCACAGCATCTGCTGTTTTTGTACAGTGCTGCCCTGGCGCGCGAACAAGCCTATGGCGGCGGTGTTGAGCTTTACTGCTCGCTACCGCGTCTTAGGACCAACAACGTGCAGCTAAGCCACGCGCTGGGCTGTAGTGAGCGAACGATTATTAATCTAAGAGCTCGGCTCAAGGAAGCCAAAGTGATCCTGAAGGAGCGATTTAGGGGCTCTAACGCGCAATATGAAGTAGAATTATCGGGTGCCGTGATCCATATCCAAACCACAAAAGAGCCGGAAAATATCATCCACTTATTCCAGCCTGCTGCGAAAACTTTGCGTCATACAGTTACCAGAACTAATCAGGTTACAAAAGAATTAATAGAATTAGACGGCGCTGATTTTAAACAACGAGCTGGTTTTCAGTTAGATAAGTGGTCGAAGGCTGTGGATAAAGGGTTCCGAAGCTGTGGAAAAGCGGGAAATGTTGTTGAAAACTCAGCCATTGGCAGCATACTGGGTACACAGGGGACTAGGTCAGGTTACGAAACCATCAGCCCCAGTCTGGGAACGCCCCCCGGGTTGCGCGGCGCCCCCCAGGGGGGGGAAGAGGTGAAGGTAGGTGAAGTGGTGAAGGGTGAAAAGGAGGAAGAGGGAAGTTGGAGGTTGGAAAGTCGTAGGTCGGGAGGTCGTAAGTTGGAAAGTCGTATGTCGGAAAGTCGGAAGTCTGGAGGTCGTGAAGCAGAGAGTGGCAGCGTGAATGTGGCTCCGGGGAATCTGAATGAGGCTTTGAAGGATTTATCGAAGAAAGATGCGGACTCGGTGCGGCGTCATGTGCAGGTGATTTGGACCTGTGCCTTGCTGAACCTTTACGATGACAAATGGATCGCCGATGAAGAAGCCGTGCGCGCCAAGGCCGTCTTAGCGGAATACCTGATCTATGCCGATCCTAGTCGATACCAAGCTGGAGCAGCGGAGGTAATCGAGCGTATCATCCTGGTGCGTCGCTGGATCGAAAGAGGGCAGAAGCAAGGAATCAAGCGTTGGGTGCCCTTGCCCTCCCGGTACTTCGACTATCGCAATCAGAATGGCTTTACTCGGACCAAGCCCTGGTTTAAGGCGCACATCAAAGCTAAGGCAGAGATCAAGGCCAAGGAGCTACTGACCAAAGCCATCAAAGAATACCTGAAGGCCCAGGAGCCGGGTGCCAAGGTGGGGCCATCGGAGGCTTACCGGCGCATTTCCCAACGACTGGGCAAGCACGACCGAGAACTACTCACTCAATTCCATGCACAAATCGCCAATATCCATGCACCGCAAGCGATCAAAACAGCCAGCTAAGTCTGCCCGAGGCATCTACAAACTAGCTATCTACTTCGTAGATCACAAGCATCCGACCGGGCAGGCCTACTACTTCTACAGTACCGAGCGACAAGACCAGAACCGTACCGGCCAGCGACGACTGAAATACCTAGTAACCAAGAAATGGGCAGGGCTAGTCAGCTGGGCCGGACTATACCTCCAAAATCAATTGATCGAAGAATTCAAAATAGCAGACAATCGATGGCAAGAACCCTCAAAAGCGGGAAAATAGCCGTAAAGCTATCGGAAGAAACGATGTCGATCTTACGACTTGCTGTACAGCAGCGACTACATTTCGACGAATCCCCCGATTATTTGCACTACCTATTGGGGGAAGCCCTGGACAAGCTAGTGGGCGACAGCTGTAAGCTCCGCAAGAGCGAGTTTTTCGCCCTATTCCAGGAAGCTAGTATGCGATACATTGATTTGCCTACGCAGTTGTTGATTCGGCAGGCGGTGCAATTGGAGGAGTGAAAGTTGGAAGTCGGAAAGGGGAAGTTGTAGGTCGTAAGCTAATAAGTGGGTTGGTCGATACACCATGAAATGGATAATTAAAGGGTTTCCATTTTTGGATATATAAATGCTGTATTATCGCCTTCGAGGCTAAATGCTGTTTTTCACTCTTTACATGATCGTGTAAGTGATTGAACACTTCGCAAAGCTTGGCTTTACCTTCGGTGACCTACTTTTTTTCATTGCCAAAAAAAGTAGGCAAAAAACGCTAGGCAAAACGAAACTCGTCCCTTAAACAGTGTTTTGCCGGGCCACCCGCATATGGCGTAGCCTAGCGGCTACAGACAGTAGTGTCTCTGTCTCTTATACACATCTCCGAGCCCACGAGACCGAGGCTGATCTCGT
>CAJXUM010000799.1 GCA_913060855.1 uncultured Lewinella sp.
TCTACACTATCCTCTTCGTCGGCAGCGTCAGATGTGTATAAGAGACAGCCTTTATTGATCGCGATATTGACATAGCGAACGGCCTACCATTGGCTGGTACTAAAGGTGATAATTGTGATAATACAACCAACCCAGCGGGTTACTGGAGAGCATTAGTCTCTACCGGCTCCTGGCAGTATTCTCAGCAAATTAAAATCTTTGATAATACGGCACCAATAGTTGACTTTACAGAGCCAGACCCAACCTGTACAGTGGAGCTAGCCTGTGATGCTGAGGTAATCTATCCGTTTACTGTAACGGAAGGTTGCTTAACGGACCAACTTCAATTCACACTTGAATTGGATGCAGGGGCAGATGGTACTATCGATGCTGATCTTAGCGATCAAGGCCTGATTAGTGGAACGTATCCTGATTATACGATCAGTGGAAGCTTCCCTGTAGGAAACCATCGCTTTGAGTTGAGTATCGAAGATGCTTGCGGAAACTTAGGAAAGGTTAGTATGCCATTCTCTGTGGTAGACTGCTATGTTCCTGAGCCCAATTGCTTCGATGGTTTCGAAGCAGTCTTAACGGCACTTACAACACCTGTCGACGTGAACAATGATGGTATCCTAGACGAAGCAGCAGTAGAAGTATTTGCGGCTGAGTTGGCTTCTTGTAATGTGGAAGATTGCTCTGCGCCACTACGCTTCTCTGTCAATAGAGTAGGCGAAGTAGCCTCAGTCGATCAAACGACCTTGATGCTAACTTGTGAAGATCGCTATCGTATCACAGTTGAAGTGTATGTATGGGATAATGCTTTCAATCCATATGCAGTTCAGCCTGATGGTAGTATTGGCGGACCAAACTATAAATACTGTACGGCAGAAGTTATCATTCGCGATCCAAACGAAGTTTGTAATGATTGTGAGGAGGATCTATTGCTCGAGGGTAGTATAATGACGGAAGCTGCCAATTCGGTAGAAGATGTGTCCATTATCCTTGAAGGACCTGTTCCAACCAACACGGCAACGGAAACCAATGGTTCCTTCGAATTTATAGGAATGGAGGAAAATGCACGCTACACGATTCGTCCATTCAAAGATGGTGATGATAGAAATGGAATTACCACTTTGGACGTCTTGCTGATCCAGAACCACCTATTGGGTGGCAACACATTGGATACACCTTATAAATTGATCGCAGCGGATGTCAATCAGTCGGGTACACTGACGACCCTTGATCTCTTACAACTGCGTGCTTTGTTACTAGGTGATATCGAATCCTTCCCGCAAAATACCAGCTGGCGATTTGTGGATCGTGCTTACGAATTCCCGCAAGCCAATAATCCTTGGTCTGACAACTTCCCAGAGTCCATTACGACTGAGGATCTGACCAGTTGCCAGTTTGACCTGGATTTTGTGGCCATCAAAGTCGGTGATGTCAATGGCACGGCAAAAGCCAACCAATTGATGTCGCTCGAAGAGCGAGGAGCTGCAGAAGGCCTTGGGTTTGAACTGAAAGATCAGTTCTTCAAAGCTGGAAAGACTTACACAGTGGATTTCAAAACCAATGACCTGGCTGATATCCTAGGGTATCAGTTTGCATTGACTTTTGATCCTTCAGCATTATTGCTGCAGGATATCCAATACGGTGTTGCGCAGGAAGAAAACTTTGGACTGACACAGCTTGAAAATGGATTGCTGCTGACTTCTTGGAATCACAATAGTTTGGAGCCAATCCAGGCTGATCCTGACAATAAACCGATTGTCTTTAGCCTCGTCTTTAAGGCTAAAACGAATGGTAAGTTGAAAGACTTGATCAATGTGAGTGATCGAAGTTTAGCACCGGAAGCTTATGATTTAGAGCAGGAAAAAGTAGGCGTGGAAATTGGGTTTAATACCGGAATCTACGCGACTACCGAACCTGTACTGTATCAAAACTTCCCGAATCCATTCCGCCAAGAGACACGAATTACCTTCGAATTACCGGAGGCCGCTAGTGTCAAATTAGCGGTTCAGGACGTTACCGGTAAAGTAGTGAAGTCTATCAGTGGAAAATACGATCAAGGGGAACACACCCTCGTATTAGATGGCGACGAAATTCCAACAGGTGTACTTTACTATACCTTGGAGGTAGGCAATGACTTCGCGAAAACGAAGAAAATGATCAGAATTGAATAGATTTTTCCCTAAGGATTAGTTCACTAATCTTTGAAGGGAAATATTATGAAGGATTTTTCGGAGCTGAGTCGAACTTGTTCGGCTCAGCTTTTTTTATGGTGAAATAAAAAGTAGTGCCTTCTCCCAAAGTGGACTCTAACCATATTTTGCCATCATGATGCTCTACAATTTTCTTACAAAGCGCTAGGCCAATACCTGTGCCTTTATAAGCGCCAATATTATGTAGCTTTCTGAATAGTAAGAAGATTTTGTCAAAGAAGGCTTGCTCAATACCAATGCCATTATCCTTAACCGAAAATAACCAGTGTTTTTCCTGTTCCACCCCTGCGATCTCCACCACTGGGGTAATGCCTGGCCGGCGAAACTTGATAGCGTTTTGAATCAGGTTTTGAAACAAACGGCGTAGCTTAGTCGGGTCACCCTCAATCATAGGTGGATACGCTTCAAAGACAATCTTTGCTTCAGTTTCCTCTATCATAGCATATAAATCGCCTTCAATGTTTGAAAGCAAATGAGCTATATCGACTGTTTTAGTTTGGTGCTCCTGGGTATTTACACGGGCATAGGTCAATAGTGCTTCAATAAGGTGTTGCATATTATGCGTAGCACCTATAATGAAATTCAGAAAATCCTTTTCATCTTTATTAAGCTTTTCCCCTGCTGATTTTTGTAGTAATTGAGAAAAACTTACAATAGTTCGCACGGGAGCTTTTAGGTCATGGGAAGCGATGTAAGCAAAGTTTTCCAACTGCAAATTGGATTCAATATATTTCTCTAGTTCTTTGTTCTTCTCATTGAGTAGGGAGACATTCTCCTGAATAATAAGCGCCTGTTGTACCTTCGCTGTTACGTCCCTGAAACTGATTACTCGACCTACAATTTCATCATCGATCCATTGGGGTTGGGTGTAACGTTCAATAATGCGGCCGTCTTTAAAATACAAAGTATCAAATTTGATAATCTCCGGATCAGTTGAAAAACTTTTCACAGAAGACAAAAATCGATCGGGATCCTTTACACTTTTCATCGCATATAAGGCGACGGGTATGCGATTTTTATTTTCCAATAAGGAAGTTGGGATATTCCACAGATCGACAAACTTCTGATTATAGCGAGTAATTTTCTCATTCAAATCAAAAGCCAGGATACCATCAGCAGTACTTTCTAGGGTGGTAGATAACAAAGCATTAGAGTCTTGCAATTGCTTCAAAAGTGTCAAGAACATTTGGGCAAATAAAATCAACTTGCTACCAAAAAAAGCCACAGCAAGGGCAATATTTGAATTTCCAATCACCTTAAGGTCACTTTCTCCCCACTGGAAAAAAGGTACGTATGGCAAGTAATAAATTGTAAGATAGGCTAGGAGTTGTAAGCCAAAGAAAATCCACGCCATCACCTTACTCCTTAAGTGGTAGACAAAGGAACTCACACTGATGGATAAAAAGTAAATATGGGCTTCTGTTTCTTTTCCGAATAGTAGACAGACAGTGAAGACTCCAATAAGGCAGCAACTTAGAAAAAGAAGAGAGGCTATATCGTGATACTGTCGACTGTTGAGGTAAAATGAAGTACTACTTAGTGCAATAAAGAAAAGGATAGCTATAATGGAGTAGATGTCGTAGACCCCCAATAAGATACTGATCAATAAAGCTATAACCGGTAAGCCTATACCAAATAATAAATCAAAATTTAATAAGCGAATTCTGAGCCGCTGTAGATCATCATAATGTGAAAGGACACCCCTATCAATTAATTTTGAAATGCTATGTAGCATACCGACTGCATTTATGCGAACGTAGTGAACAATTATTCTGTGTAAAAGAGAATCAAAAGAGAAAGCATTTACTGACCAATTTGACTTAAATATCGTACTCTGTTAGTTTCCAGCCAAATCTTTTGCTTGCTATGTATTATATCTGTCTCTTATACACATCTGACGCTGCCGACGAAGAGGATAGTGT
>CAJXUM010000800.1 GCA_913060855.1 uncultured Lewinella sp.
TCTACACTATCCTCTTCGTCGGCAGCGTCAGATGTGTATAAGAGACAGGTCTAACACAGCTCACAAAACTGGCTAGGAAAGGAAAAAAAATAACCCCCGCCGTGAAGCTGGGGGTTACCGTATGATTATCTAAATCGAGTACTAACTACTAGTATCCCGGATTTTGAATTAGAGATGGATCCCTATCGATTTCCGTTTGACTGATCGGCATAAAATAGACATGGTCTCGCCATATTCTATTTTCGAAAACGATATTCGTCGGTCTGTAAATATAGTCGAATAAGCTGTTATCTTTTCGATAATCAACAACCGTAGTTCCAGCTTTTTGAGTAGCCTGGATCAACACTTGTTGTACTTGCTGGTTCAAGGATTGAGGTCCTTCCAGCCAGCGTTTCATATCAAAAAGACGAGCATCTTCATTCACGAGCTCTTTATCACGTTCGCGTTTGTAAAGTTCGTACAATTCTGATCCAGAAGCGGTTACTGCAGGCAGACCGTTTCGGAATCGCAGTCTGTCTAGCCATGCTTTTGCCTCGGCCTCGTCACCCAAATTGATATTCGCTTCTACGTAGTTCAACAAAATTTCACTGTACCGAACGTAGGGAGCGTCTATCTTCTGGAGGTTATTTGGCCATGATGCTGGCAGGCGGAAATCTGCAAATTTCTTGAAGTAATAACCTGTTCTGGCACCATTCCAGTCTTCAATAGGTCCTTGGCGAGTATCAACACCGTTGATGATGGTACCATCAGATAAAGTATAGTAACCCGTTTGGATTTCATTGAATTTATCAAATTTTACAACATCATCCGTTCTTTGCTTCCAAGGCGCACCATCATATAGAATAGAGGCATAGAATCTTGCCTCACGTCCGACATAAGGATCAGCATTATGTTCTGGGTTGTCCCAGTCAAACTTCTCGCCATCAGCTCGGTCATATTTAGAAACTAAGGCTTCAGTAGGAGTGGTTCCCGCCCACTCATGGTATCCATTAGGACCATGGTACAAGGCTACCATTCCAGGACCTTGAGACCATCCGTCTCCTCCAGGATAGGTTCTTGATCCATAACCGAATTCCTCAATCAATCTTCCCCAAATGAAATCTTGGTTCTCATCTCCTTGTAGCCAGATGTCCGTATAGTTCTGAACTGCCTCCTCATGTGAAGCTGGTGCAGCATAATCTAATTTGTAACCGCTAGTGGCATCCAATAAAGCCTTAGAGGCTGCTTTGGCAGCTTGCCAGCGTGATTCTTGAGAACCACTCGTGTATCCGATCAATTCTTTATTACCGTAAGAAGCAATCGTAGAGACAGAAGAAGCTTTAGAAGGCTCATAAAGATCACTGGCAGCATGTGTCAGTACTCTTGACTTCATGGCCAAGGCTGTAACCTTGTGTGCTCTAGCCTTGCTAGCAGGCGCATCTGCCAATAACTTAATGGCCTGATCTAAATCGGCAACAATTTGATTAACAGTAGCCTCAAAAGAGGATCTTGGATTGTTAGATTCACTTTCCAATGTAAGGGGCTCGGTTAACAATACTACACCACCAAACTGTCTCATGAGCTGCGTATAGAAATACCCTCTCATAAAGTAAGCTTCTCCTAGTAATTGGTTGGTGAAGTCGTCGCTGAAACCAGCTTCATTAGCAGTGAGCTGCTTGATAGCGATATTCGCACTACGGATAAATGGATACAACTGAGACCAGCTAAACCATTGCATATCCATATAATTTCCCGCTGGATTCATTTTCCCTTCCGTATAGCCATCTACACCACGACCCGGGTGGGTAAATACGGCTTGATCAGTAAAGGCATCGGTCGTTTCCTCTCTAGTCAACGTTCCTGCCCAAGTACCTTGGTACAAATCTAGTACAGCTGCCTCAGCGAGTTTTTGTGACGACCAAACATTACTTTCTGCCACTTCGCTAAGCGGAGTGGTTTCTAAGAAATCATCGTTACAACTTGCTAGTACAAAGCCGAGGACCAGCAAGGGAACTATTTTAAAAAAATTTGTCTTCATCGTATTAGTATTATTGTTAAAGTTTCTGACAATTTTTGTGTGTTTGATCAAGGCCTTGGTAAAAGGATCGCGCCCAAAGCAAGCGGGACTTTTACCTAAACGCTGATCACAAAGATAGGTGGTCAGAAAAGGATTATTAAAAGGTTATTCGCAATGCCGCAACAAGTGTTTTTAACATCGGGTATCCTTGACCATTATTAAGCGCACCTCCACTCGCACCTCGAGTATTAGTAGCATTTGTCCCTCCCTGTGTGATCTCTGGATCAAATGGGAAGTCAGTAATGGTAATAAGATTTGTACCAGACAATGAGACTCTTAGGTTTTTAGCTCCGATACTTTTCAAAGACCTTGGATTAAAGTTATAGCCAAGTTCTAGTGATTTTAATCGAATATAGTCCCTTGTAAGGAGTGCATAGTCTGTTTGTCCAGAGTACCATTGGTCTCCTCTATCTGCCAATCTTGGGAAAGGCGCATTAGGATTATCAATCGACCAAGCGCGCTCAGCAACATCGCGCTGCACATTGGCCAATGTACCTGACATGAAACTCCATTCATAAGTGTTGAAACCGCCAGTAGCACCAGACCAGTACATGTTGAAGTCAAAGTTCTTATAGCTCATAGAGGTGTTAATGCCAAACTGCGTATCTGCAAACGCACTTCCACCCACACGAGTTCTGTCTTCTGGACCAATTTTACCGTCTCCACTGATATCTAGCACGCGTGCATCTCCAGGTTTTAAGGCAGGAGTTACACCACTATAATCCAATGATTCTGCATCGATTTCTGCCTGAGAACGGAATACCCCAGCAAATCGATAACGTAGCGGTCTTCCTATCTCACCGCCAGTTTCTCGCTGCCATGGGCGATCTGCCAAATCTGGTTCATCAACAAACAACAATTTGTTATCGGAATTGCTGAAGTTAACACTAATGTTGTACTGAAAATCATTCGTTCTTTTACTATTAAGCCCTAGACTTATTTCAAAACCTTTGTTCTCAAACTCTCCAATGTTTTGAGCAGGAGGAGTGATACCACTGTATTGAGGTAGTGTTTTGTTAGGCAGTGTCAAAATGTCTTCTCGTGTGTTTTTGAACACATCAAAACCCATGGTCAACCTGTTATTTAACATTTCCAAGTCAAAACCGAAGTTGATTGAAGTAGCCGTTTCCCATGTAATATTAGGGTTCGGTACTTTGGTTTCATAGGCTGTAGTTACTACATTTCCAAGCCCAGTAGCGGAGAAACTGTAAGAGGCAAGGAACTGATAGGGATCCACGTTATCATTACCCAATTGTCCCCAAGAACCTCTGACTTTGAAAAAGTCAAAGAAAGGCAGTGAATTCTGGAAGAAAGATTCTTCTGAGGCCACCCAGCCTAATGAAACACCTGGGAAAAATCCATAGCGATTGCCAGCAGGGAAAAGATAAGATCCATCATATCGGAAAACACCTTCGATCAAGTATTTGTACTTGTAGGAATAATTCACACGACCATAGTAGTTCAAACGAGCGCTCTCACTACCGTTACCTGCACTAAATTGTCCATCATTACCACCAAAGCTCAATTGATCTAAGTCATTGGACAAGAAAAATCGCTTGAAGGCTCTCGTGTAACTTCTTTCAGATTCTTCTCGAGTGATACCACCCAGAAGTTTGAAATAATGGTCTCCTACACTTTTTTCATAAGAGGCATTAAGCGTAGCAGTGATATCGGTCAATGTCGTATGATCTTGCGTTAAACTAGGATCGCCAGGGCCACGTTGAGCAGCGGTCAAACCTGAAGAGTTTTGGTTGACACCATCCCAAGTATAAAGTTCCCATGGTCGATTCCATGATTTAAAGTCGAAATTCATCTTGTCAAAAGATGCATTAGCTCTCACTTGCAATCCTTCAACACCAGGAATCTTCAAAGTTAAGCCCAAGTTACTTTGCACAAAATTAGTACTACTTGTATTGTAACCTGGCCCGTCTGTCACTCGAATCGCTGGATTATTACCATTTTCGATATCAGGACCAAACTCACCTGTTGGCCAATAAGCTGGGAACCAAGGGTACTGTCTGATCAAGTCGGCAATAACCTGTCTCTTATACACATCTGACGCTGC
>CAJXUM010000801.1 GCA_913060855.1 uncultured Lewinella sp.
GAGATCAGCCTCGGTCTCGTGGGCTCGGAGATGTGTATAAGAGACAGATCTAATAGTGATCTGCTTTATTCTCTTAAGCTTTCTTCAGTGGTCCTGTCAAACAGAAGGGAAAGTAGCGGAAGAAGAAACGACGGAAGTAGCATCTTCCCGCATTCCTGTTTTATTTGATACGGATGCCAATAATGAATTGGATGATCAACACGCCATGGCCTATCTATTGTTCAATGGGGAGACCTTTGATGTGAAGGGGGTTACAGTGAACGCAACGCATAGCGGTGGGAATATTGAAGAGCAATTCGCGGAGGCCGAACGAATTCTTCAACTTTGTGAGTTAAAAGATAAAATGCCACTCTTACGGGGCGCTGATGCTGACTTCCTTACCATCCTTCCTACTATCGAGGAAGCCTCTTATGATGGCAAGGCTGCGGTCGATTTTATCATCAGTGAGGCTATGAAAATGGAGGAGGATAAATTGGTGCTCTTGGCGGTGGGAAAACTGACGAATGTAGCCCTGGCTTTGGCCAAGACACCTGCTATAGCGGATAAAGTTCGCGTAGTATGGTTGGGTTCCAATTATCCCGAACCTGGCGAGTACAATCAGGTGAATGATACCGCTTCGATGAGTTATGTTTTGCAACAAAATGTACCTTTTGAAATGGTTACTGTAAGATATGGGAAACCATCGGGCACAGATGCCGTACAAGTAACACAGGAAGAAGTCAATAAAAGAATGCCGGGCAAAGGACCCAAAGTGGCTGAACCTATTACTGGGCGCCATGGAGGGACATTCAACACCTTCGGCGATTACGCCATCAGTCTCTTTGAACACATTGATTATCATTCGGACCCGCCGGCCAGGGCTTTATTTGATATGGCAGCGGTAGCGATCGTCAAGAACCCATCATGGGCGAAGAGCACAGCGATAGCTTGCCCTAAATTGGTAGCCGATCAATGGATAGAACAGCCGGAAAACAGTAGAAAGATTTTGCTCTGGGAAAATTTTGATAGAGAAGCTATCATCGGCGACTTTTACCGTACCCTGGATGATTATCAGCTAGTAAAGACCGATTAAATCAGGTTTAGCTAGTATTCTGGAAAGCTAAGATTACTATTTGTTTATGAATTTAATTATTAAATATTTGTTTTTGTTCTTTAAATAGTTTTCGTTAAATTTGTTCTTGACTATCAAATGTCATAGTTTGCACTAAATATTGATTTCACCTCTAATCGAGGTTTTATATTGTTGGCTCATTTTTCTGAAGGAGCCAAATACATTTCTGAAGGTCAACTCCAATCTTTTACAATTCACTGCATGGATTTAAAAATTCATGCCTGACTTACATTCTTGATCAACACTACTAAGGCTAAAATGGAAGCATTGTCTTCCTGCTATTGTTTTATTTAGACCATCATAGCGCATGAGTGTTGAGCGAATCCATAATCATATATTTCTAGGTAGGCTCTATCTGTTTTTGGGTGGATTGGGTATGCCTATCTTTAGTGGAATGAATCATTGGATCGGTACGGGTGTCTTTGAGATTAGCCCAGATCGATACTTTTTTGGTTTATCCTGTCTTTTACTACTTGGCGTCAGTTTCTGGGCGAAACTAGGTACAGACCAGCATTTTCGATTATTCGATTTCGGGTATTTTATGTTCACCTTTTTTGGCTTCTTTATCGATTATGTAGGAGCCTTTGATAGCCACTATTTGATTACCCAAATGATTGTGATTCAGTTCACTTTTATGGTATTGCGCTGGCGGGTACAATTATTGATTTATAGCCTTTTTATTTTTGTCTGTGTAGTGGGCTTCCTGTCCTTTTCCGAGACGCTCCCCATTCAATATAAAATTTTCGTTACTGCAGCTTTTGTAATTATATCCATCGGGAATTATTTCGTTTGGAGTCGTCGGCTGGCCGAACAGAAGCAGAACCAGCATATGAAGACTTTAATGAATGGGATTTTGGAAGTTTCTCAAGATGGAATTATCGCGGTAGAGGCCAAAAGAAGCCCGAATGGAAACATTAGAGACTTCAAGATAACACATACGAATAAGGCCTTCTTTAAGCTATTTCCCTTTTTGCGAGGGAAAGAGGTGAAATGGGTGCGAGAATTGATTCCTCGGCAGTATGGGGAGCAAATGTTTGAACAATTTATTGAGGTGGTACAAACGGGTGTGCCAGTGGAGATATCCGATCGATTCGAATATGGCAATGGTCAATCTCGGTGGTTAAAAATGGTAGCCGCTAAGTTAGAAGATGGGCTTACCATTACTTTTACGAATGTTACTACTCAGAAAAATTATGAAACGGAATTAGAAGAGGCTAAAGAAAAAGCAGAGCAGGGAGCCCGTGCAAAATCGAGTTTTTTGGCGACGATGAGCCATGAAATTCGAACACCAATGAATGGGATTATCGGTATGATAGATTTGATGTACAATACCGAATTGACCCTTGAACAAATCGAGCACCTGGATATTATCCGGACCAGTAGTGAGAGCCTATTGACAATCATCAATGATATACTAGATTTTTCAAAAATAGAATCGGGGAAACTCGAGTTGGAAGAGCGAAATTTCTCTTTACGAGCCTGTATTGAAGATACCCTAGATCTCCTAGGTAAGCGGGCGCGGGACAAACAATTAGATCTCTTCTATTTTATGGAAACGGATGTGCCTGAATACATCAAAGGTGATGTGGTACGATTGGGCCAAATCCTGACCAATTTGGTGAGTAATGCCATCAAGTTTACAGAAACGGGTGAGATTTATGTCCATGTACAGCGTTCGCACGAAAAATGGGGCGCAGCGCATGGAGGGGTGAATCTGCACTTTAGCGTGCGGGATACCGGAATTGGAATCCCTGCTGACAAAATTACGCAGTTGTTTCAGGCTTTCAACCAAGTAGATACCTCTACTACGAGAAAATATGGAGGGACAGGCTTAGGCTTGGTGATCTGTCAGCGTCTTTGCCAATTGATGGGCGGAAAAATTTGGGTGGAAAGTGAGTTTGGAAAAGGCTCCCAATTCCAATTTAGAATAGAAACACAGCTCTCGCCCATGTCTTATGTGCAAGATCAAGATAAGCCGAGGATGATGCAAGAATTGACGGCCAAGCGCGTTTTGATCATCGATGATAATGAAACCAACCTCATGATTTTAGCCGCTTTCATTACTCGAATGGGACTAAAGCCTGAGGTGACCAAGTCGCCAGTCAAGGCCCTAGAAATGGTCGGTAAAGCAACTTATGATCTGGTGATTACCGATTATAACATGCCGATCATGAATGGTTTGCAAATGGCTAGTGCGATCAAGAAACGTTTAACCTGCCCGGTATTATTACTGAGTTCGAGCCAGGAATTGCCGATGAAGGAGGTCAGTAAATGGGTAGATTCCTATCAATTCAAACCAATCAGGGAGCGACAATTACAATTGCTTTTGGTCAAATTATTCAAGAGTGCGACGATTAGTGATCGTGGGGAAGTCAAGAAGCAACGTCAGAAAACTTTCCAGGAAGATCTAGCCATAGAAATCCCACTTCGCATTTTATTAGCCGAAGACTTTATCGTTAATCAAAAAATCGCCAACCGTATTTTTAAGAAAATGGGCTATGAAATTGATATCGTGGAAAATGGCCTAGAGGCAGTGGATAAAGTCTCAAAGTTCACCTATGATATCGTTTTTATGGATGTTCAAATGCCGAAAATGGATGGACTCGAAGCGACTGGTGTGATTAAAAACCAGCAAGGGGAAAACAGCCCGATAATTATAGCCATGACCGCCAATGCAATGCCTGAAGATCGGCAGAAATGTATATCAGCAGGTATGGATGATTATCTATCAAAACCTTTCAAACCTAGTGATTTACAAAGTTTACTGGTGAAATATAACCCCAAAACGTATCAAGCGGATTTATTTTCCTCTAAAACGTACACTATGAACAAGTAAATTTAATGTGGACCCAACTTATGAATGCTCTCCAACAAGGAACGATAGAAATGCGTAGTGAAAGGAACCTGGATTACATCTTTCTAGGGAGGATTTATCTCTTTCTGGGGGGGATCGGTGATCCACTTCTGTCTCTTATACACATCTGACGCTGCCGACGAAGAGGATAG
>CAJXUM010000802.1 GCA_913060855.1 uncultured Lewinella sp.
GCAGCGTCAGATGTGTATAAGAGACAGTGCTAAGCTATTCTATTATTATTTTCTCTGTCACAATGCCTTCATCAAATTGGACTTTGGCGATATATAAGCCTTTCGGCAATCCTTGTACACCCAATTGCTGCTGACTTAGCTCCAAATCAGTAGTCTGATACAGTAGTCTACCACTCAAGTCTACAATCTGAATATTTCTAATCGGCGCACTGGCACTAAAGTTGAGCCAATCAGATGCCGGGTTAGGAAATACCTTAAAGGCTAGTTTGGGTTTCAACTCATTATCGACTGTCGCGGTAGAGGTTGCCAAGTCCAGCGCCACCACCAAACGAGGAACAATATAGGCCGTCATCGTATCGATAAACATACGAGAAATTGCCGCGTCATTGGGGTTTCCTTGATTGGCATTAAAGCCGCAGATGTAAATCTGAGAAGGAATAGTTTGATTATCAATCCCGTCCCAAATCTGTCCGAAAGCAGCTTCATCATACCAGTTCCAGGGATAAGTATTGTTACCGTAAGAAGAGGAATCTGCACCGGGTGTTGGATCACACAAAATCGTACTATTCACTTTGTGACCATCATACAACAACAAACCTTCCAAACCTCCAGTACTACTCACGGCATCCTGGGTTAATGGGTCATCCAAGCCTGCATCGATAAAGAGATCCTGATTACCCAACTCCTGAGAACGGTAGATCAAGGTGTCTGGGAAAGCGCCGGTTGGTATAATGATAGAGCCACCAGCAGTAAGCGATACATCTCTAATTCCCTCTCCACTAAAGCCAGAACGTCGTTGGAAACCAATCATGGGCGCATCCCCTTCTTCAATCCAGGACAAATCTCCTAGCCCGCCTTCAATATTGATATAGGCCGCTATCTCAGAACTATAACTAACATGGTTAGGCATATTAATAATAGCCTCATTGGTACCTTGTGGGTTACCGTGTACCTCTTCAATAATAAATGGCGTCGGAGGAACAGTCCCTAAATCAACGAATTTTACTAAGTTTTGGACTTGAGAAACCGATTTCAAATGCGCCACACTGGCTGCACCCCAACCTGCTGAATCAAACCCTCCAAGCGCAATCTTATTGGCATCAATTTTAAAGGTATTCCCTTGCTCAGCAGCATCCATCCTCAAATAGCGAACTACATTGTGCATATCTTGAGATAATCGGTAAGAAGCTTGCAATACACCAGCCTTGATTTCCTGATCACTGCCAAAGGGGTTCCAACCTAAACGATATCCCATGGAAATCGCCACAAAGCCTCTTTTGGCCATATCACGACACATTTCAACCACGGAACTATCTCGTTTACTACCGTATGGTGTTTGATTGATAACGGGAGGAAGAAAATCTCCCCGATGTGCAAAAATAACCACTGGCCGATCGGTCATATCATCACCAGCAGGTTCGTAAACGTCCATGTAAAGGTCCTCCGGTCCTGGATCACTACTCAATCCAAGAATAATCTGTACAATACTAATATTGGTTCCGTATTTCACATTCTCTGTTACCGTTACATCATCGAAGATTTCATCGAAGTAGCGATCATCCTGTGCCATCATAGTTACAGGCAGTAAACAAAGGAGCAATAATGTGTAGAAGTTTGATTTCATATCTAATGTTTTTTATTTGTTTTTATTTTATAGAAAAACGAGCACTAGCAAACACAAAGCGGCCAATTAAAGGTCCGCCATACAGCCCATTTTGTTGGCGATTCAATAGGTTAGACCCACTAATACGTATGGTCATATTCAATTCCGGGATGTGCCGACTGATATTGGCATTGAGATGCATTTGTGCAGGAATTCGCCCGCTAAATTGAGGAGAGCTCTCAAAATTATAGCCTTCCACCCATCTGAAATTGGCGGCGATACCCCATTTATCCGAATTGAGAAACTGTAAATCCCGAAGATTAAGCCCCAAGTTGAATTTATGAGCGGGTGTATTAAAAGCCGGAATCAAGGGATCATCGCTTCGCTTGAAAATCTGATTCCAGGAATAATTACCAGTAAGTGTCGTATGTCGATTCATGAAATAGCTCAAGCCAAAGGAAAATCCGGTGGTGAATGTAATATCCTCGGCATTGGCCGCAAAGCGGTAAGCGATAGGTATACCCGGAAATCCACCCACTACAAAAGGCACTTCCAAGCCGATTTTATAGCCAATGAAATCATCGTATCGGTTGATATAGTAAGTCGCTTTTACATCCAACTTATTATCGAAGTAAATACCAGAATAAGCCATTTCCATAGAGAGTGCCTTCTCTGGTTTGATAGGTGGCTCATCAAAATAGACCAATAGGTTACGATCTAAACCATTATCGAGGTATTCTTCAAAGGATTTTAACGTGATGAGATTCTCATAGCCATTAATATTACCCAATAAAAAGGCAGAGCCCACCTTAAAGTAGAAATACTGTTCAATCAAGGTGGGATTACGGAGGGCAGAGGAAGCCGAGAAGCGAATGGAGTGCAATGTGTTGAGTTTATATTGCAGCGATAGGGCTGGACTAATCAGGAAATCATAATTTTGATGCTTATCCAAACGCGTCGCAAAATTAGCTTTCAGGCGATCGTTCAAAAACCATTTTTCGAAACCAATATAAGCGCCATATTCATAGGTGCGAATGCGGGTCCCAGAGGTATCCGCAAAGATCGTCCCTTCAGATTCAGGCCTGTACCAGCGATAGTTGCCCCCAATCGTAATTTCGTCGACAAACCGGGGTTTGAATTTATACTCGCCATGTCCATGATACAATTTCGACCGGTCCACATATTTCGTACCTCCTTCGGAAACTACTGTACTTGTAATATCATCGAAAACCTCATTGAATAGGTCTGTTCCTGGCACTAAAAAATTAGCATCCATCGCAGCCCTAGCCTGGTCGTGCCAAGCCTGAAGAAGCGTGGGGTTGTCGGCCAAGATGGCTGCCGCGGCTTCGAAGTCATAAGTAAAAGTCGGCGGCGGGCCTATCGTTGGAAACTCGGGTAAAGACCGTACTTCATCATTAATGTTTCTATTCCAATAATCTCGATAATCCGTTACCCAGGCTCCATCGCCCTTGCGACGACCTTGTAAGATATAGGCAGTAGACACAATGTCATACGTATCTCCCGCGTCTTCCCTAGTGGTATAAAGACGTAAAAAGAACTTATCCTTCTGCCTGATTTCAAATTTATTTTGCATCGCCCACACATCTCGCAGTCCTAAGCGATTATCGAGTTGCATCACGGTAGTTCCCATGCCAAAATTGGTCGCAGCAATAGCCTCCCATCCGGGTGCAAAACGATAGTGAATCGCGCCGCTACTCTTCATGTTGTAGCTATTATAATCGGCTAGGTCTTTCTCCCAATAGCCTGTCCTATATATTTTACCTAAGCCAGGATGTTCGTATTGTTCAAACAGGGAAGTATTGTCTCTACTCGGTTCATCACCGTAGCGGTTGACCGCGTCGTAGCCTCCCGGGTTATCTATCCCTACCGAATCTTGCAAACTGCCAATAGAAGCACGAGGATCATCTGCTTCCCAATCATAAACCTTCGAGTAAGAGAAGTTCAATTTGATGCCCAAAACATCACGTCCTCTTTTATTCTTAAACCCATGGGCAAATCGTAAACCGCCTTCGAGATAGTTTCGCTGCCCACCTTTAAGTTCGATATCTAAGCCTTGGTACTTAAAGGGGTCTTTGGTTCGCATATTGACAACGCCATTGAAAGCCCCCGGCCCAAAGTAGGCCGAACTCGCCCCGATAACCAAATCAACACCTTCAATGTCCAGTCCTCCTACCCCCATGAAATTACCCAGTGGGTAGTTTAGCCCCGGAGAAGCATTATCTACTCCATCAATCAATTGCAAAGACCGAATCGGTGTGCTACTATTGAACCCACGCGTATTGACCACTTTTACACCAAAGCTCACCGTCATCATATCTGCTTCTCGCATATTAGCTAGTGCATCATAAAAACTAGCCTCCGAAGCACTTTCTAATTCTTTTAACCCTAAGGACTCTACGGTGAGAGATAAGGTATTTTTTAATTTTGAATATTCAGATACCACTTCCACCACTGTCTCTTATACACATCTGACGCTGCCGACGA
>CAJXUM010000803.1 GCA_913060855.1 uncultured Lewinella sp.
TCTACACTATCCTCTTCGTCGGCAGCGTCAGATGTGTATAAGAGACAGGGCATAGACAGAGCAGGTATCAATAACGTGGCAGACTTCGCAGAATTAGTGCCTAATATGAAACTCAGTGAATCCCAGGCTGTGGGTGTAAACTTTCTTGTAGTCAGAGGTATCCCGCAGATCAGAAATGGTGATGCACCCGTTGCTTTTGTAATAGATGGCGTGACGATTCCCGACCCTGCTTTACTTAACCAGGAGGTTTTTGACCTGGCGCTTATTGAGGCTGTAAAAGGCCCGCAGGGAGCCTTGTATGGTAAAAATGCCATTGGAGGTGCCATCAACATCTATTCAAAAGAGCCCACAAACGAACAGAGAAATAGCATCCAATTAGGCGCGGGCAATGGCGGCCATTACTCGGGACAATTGATTTCCTCTGGTGCCATCTCTGATGACAAAGCTCACTATAGAGTTTCTGCTAAGTATCAAAACTTTGACGGCTTGCTCACGAATGAATTTTTAAATGAAAAAGTAGATTATAGCCAAGACCTAAATTTGAGGGGGCAGCTTATCCTCACTCCTTCAAACAAGATAAAGGCTACAGCTACTATACAATATATTGATACCGATGCGGGTGCCACCTATTACGCCATCAGTCCTGCTAGTATTGGAACGGGCGGGCTCTTAGAGCCGATTGATCCTAATCCAAATGATGACAATAGTACCATATACCAAGATCAGATTGGAAATTCTGATATGGTGAATTTGTTTAGTAGCCTCAACCTTCAGTTTAATCTAGGGGGCACAAAACTACAGAGTATCACTTCTTATAATAAGGTTGACCGGAATACAACAGGTGACCTCGATTTTACGGAAGAACCTTTTGATATAAACAATCCATTTGTAGACTTCTTTGGCTTGGATCAAGGGGAGTTTAACAATACCAGTTCGTTCAATCAGGAATTAAGATTAAGTAATACGATTACGAATACAGCGCTAGATTGGACTATTGGAGGGTTTTATCAGAATGTTGAGCGGGATTTTTACCAATCAGATTTGACACTAAGCTCGGATTGGGCGGTCACCGATTATACGGTATCATTCAACACCATTGCTTTATTTGGTTTTTTGGATTATAAACTCAGCGATAAACTAACGGCTTCGCTCGGATTGCGATATGATAAAGATGATTTTGAACAAGAAGATAGATTACCTGTGCTTTTCGGAGAACCTGAGCCCATTATTAATGAAAGAAGTGATAATGTCCTTCAGCCCAAATTGTCTTTGAGCTATCAGGCATCAGACAATGCGCTAGTTTACGCTAATTATGGCCGAGGATACAGAGCAGGTGGGTTTAATCCTCAGGTAACGGACTTCTATAACCTTGATTATGAAAAAGAGCTATCAGACAACTATGAGTTGGGGGTGAAAACATCATCTTGGAACAATAGATTTTTGCTAAATGGTTCTGTCTTTTATTCCAATTTTTCAGATCGCCAGCAGTTTGCTGTCGAACCAGAATTCTTCATCCCGGGTAACTTCAATTATGCAAAGAGCACCATCGTTGGTTTTGAGATAGATAGCAAGACCCGTTTTTCTAAATTTTTGGATGTACTATTTAGCTTTGGTTTGGTTGACTCTAAAATTGATGAAGGTGGTTTTACAGGTGGTGCAGATGGCAAGGCCTCGGATTTGAATGAATTCAATGGCAATATTACCTCTTTCGTACCTCGCACGAATTTCAATCTTGGGCTGGCTTCAAGTTTCGAGCTTTCTGATAATGCTTCTTTAGACCTCAATCTTAACTTAAATGGCACCGGCAAAATTTACTGGTCAGATTTCAATGATGAAGGAAGCACCTCTGATGGCTATCAATTACTAGATGCCAGAGCTACTTTAAACATCAAGAAATTTAGCCTAACCCTTTGGGGCAAAAACATCACAGATCAGCAGTATTACCTGGAATTGGATTCGTTTGGTTTTGGATGGCGAGGCCGCCCTGCAACAGTCGGCGTTACGGTAGGTGTTGATTTTTAGTGGACTAAGAGCTTGTTTGGAGGTAGCGATTCGGGCTGAAAATATTCATTTAAGCAACCTTATTTCGGCTATTTTGCCCCGATAGCTATCGGGGGTAGCGCTGCTATGCTGCCCAAAATGAGTCTAGCAAGAACACTTAACTTAATATTTTCGCCTCCAAAGTCTACCTCCAAACAAGCTTCTAAAAAGAAAAAGTATGGAATCCATGGAAAACTTAGATCGAATGATGGTTGCAAAAGTCATCATTGAAGAAATGTTTCAAGTGAAACAAGGGGAAATTATCGCTATTACAGCAGATTCAGGCTCCGATGTGAAAACTATTGAGGCGCTAGTAGCTGCTGTCACTAAAACAGGCGGCATCCCCTTGACGATGTGGATACCTAAGGGCAGAGGTGATGCTCAAGTCGGGATGGCAGACTGGCCCGCTAAAGCGCTAACAGCAGCGCTTTGCGAAGTAGATGTCTGGATTGAAATGACATCTGCCGTGATACTTTATTCTGATATTTGGGAAACCGCAATGGCAAAAAACAAAAAATTACGGTACTTAGTTATTGGCGAGAGTAGTATTGAGTCTATAAAGCGCGTCTTTACAGGTTTTGAGATTAAGGTTTTGGGCAAACTTCTTTTGCGAGTTTTGGAAATGACTAAAAAGGCCAAAATAATCAGAATCACAAGCCCCAATGGAACGGATGTTTCTTACGAAGTGAATTTAGATTATGCTTTTGATATTGATGATGGAGATTACTCTAAACCCATTTTTGGAACCGCTCCTGGCTATGTAAATATTGTACCCAAAACAGGGAGCATGAATGGGAAGATAATTTTCGATTTATTGATGAATTCCGACATTTTTAATCATAAAAATAGCGTAGAATTCATCATGAAAGATGGCATAATCACAGAAGTTTTAGGTAGTGAAGAGGCAGAAAAATTCAGCGATTACTTAGCCAGTTTTGACGACCCCAACATGTACAAAATTTCTCATAACATGTTTGGCTTAAATCCAGGTGTCAGACAATTAAGTGGTGAGATAGTTGAAGATGAACGAATATGGGGAGGGGTTGATTTCGGCTTTGGTCATACTAGCCCTATTGATATGCCTCCTAATGGGCAAGTAGCTAAATCTCATTTTGATGGTGTAGTTGCCAAGGCTTCGATCTATCTGGACGATCAGCAGATCGTGAATGAGGGAGAAGTTTGCCATCCTGACCTGATTTCATTAGCGGATGCGCTTTTAGCATAAAATGAAACTTCATGCAAGTAATTAATAAAGACACTCGGTATTATATTCAAAAAGAGAATGCTTTTGGTGCGCATAATTATCATCCGATGCCCATCGTGTTTGACCGGGGAAAAGGTGTTTATATTTGGGATGTAGAAGGCAGACAATACTACGATTTTCTTTCTGCTTACTCTGCGGTCAATCAAGGGCATTGCCATCCTCGCATTGTAAAAGCATTAATGGAACAAGCTCAAAAACTAACCTTATCCTCAAGAGCTTTCTACAATAGTCAATTGGGAGAATATGAAGAATTTATTACTTCATTATTCGGCTTCGACAAAGTATTGCCTATGAATACTGGAGCAGAAGCTGTAGAAACGGCGATTAAGATTTGTCGTAAATGGGCTTATGAAAAAAAAGGAATAGAGGAGGACCAAGCAGAGATAATCGTTTGCCGTGGAAATTTTCATGGAAGAACAACCACTATCTGTTCTTTTTCAAGCAACCCAAATGCACGTAATAACTTTGGCCCCTATACGCCTGGTTTTATCAGCATTGATTATAATGATATTGATGCACTGAACGAAGTATTAAATGAAAATAGAAATATTGCTGGTTTTTTAGTCGAACCTATCCAGGGAGAAGCTGGGGTCAACGTTCCTTCAGATGGATATTTAGCGAAAGCGAAAATGTTATGTGAACAAAACAATGTATTGTTTGTCGCAGATGAAATACAAACTGGCATTGCTCGTACTGGAAAAATGTTAGCTATTGACCACGAAGGTATTTGTGCCGATATTTTAATCCTGTCTCTTATACACATCTGACGCTGCCGACGAAGAGGATAGTGTA
>CAJXUM010000804.1 GCA_913060855.1 uncultured Lewinella sp.
ATACGAGATCAGCCTCGGTCTCGTGGTCTCGGATATGTGTATAAGAGACAGGTATTACCATCGGTGGCCGTAAAATCGGTCCCAATCATAAGCCTTTCATCATTGCAGAGATGTCAGGTAATCACAACCAATCGCTAGACAGAGCACTCCAAATTGTAGATGAAGCAGCACTAGCCGGTGTAGATGCCATCAAATTACAAACCTATACCGCAGATACCATGACAGTTAAGGGAGCCTATACCATAAAGGATGATAACTCCCTATGGAATGGCCGTGAACTATACGAATTATACCAACAAGCCTATACGCCCTGGGAATGGCATCAAGCTATTTTTGAGCGGGCCAAACAGCATGGTATATTGGCTTTTAGTTCTCCATTCGATGCTTCGGCTGTTGACTTTTTGGAAACGCTCGACGTACCTGCGTATAAAATCGCTTCTTTCGAAAATACCGATCATCCGCTCTTGAAGAAAGTCGCTCAGACCGGAAAGCCTGTTATTATGTCGACAGGGGTAGCAACACTGGCCGATATTGATGAAGCGATCAGCGTACTTAGAGATAATGGTTGCCAAGAACTAGCTATTCTAAAGTGCACCAGCACCTATCCCGCCACTCCCAGCAACTCGAATATCAGCACCATATCCCATATGGCTCACTTATTTGATGATGTCTTGGTGGGTTTATCCGATCATACGATGGGAATAGGCGTTCCGGTAGCAGCGGTAGCCCTTGGTGCTTGCATTATAGAAAAGCACTTTACGCTGAGCCGGGCAGATGGAGGAGTTGACAGTGCATTCTCACTAGAACCCGCCGAACTAAAGTCCTTAGTTATAGAATCTGAAAGGGCATTTTTAGCCTTAGGAAAAATTCAATATGGTGTACAGAAAGCCGAAAAGAACAGCAAGCGATTCAAACGATCTGTCTATGCCGTAAAAGATATCAAAGCCGGAGAATCCCTCAATGGGGAAAACCTCCGAGTAATTCGCCCAGGTGATGGATTAGAACCCAAATACTTCGACAAACTATTGGGCAAAACAGCCAAACAAAAAATTAGCGCCGGAACCCCATTATCATGGGAGTTAGTATGAAAAAACAGTGACTAGTCAGCCTAGTCCATTAAAGAGGTAGGTTATATTTTAGGGGAATTTTTGTTGGGAGCCATTTTTGTTGGCTCCCAATTTTTGTTGCCTAAATCTGCTCTTCTAAACAGTTACCTCTCAGTATTTTATCGCTCACCTCCTGGGATACCTCTCTTTCCCAAAACTTTTTTTATTATTATCCGTATACCAACTTGTAGCAAGAATTCATATATTCACTTAATATATATGAAAGACACTAGAATGAAATCCATCTATTTACTCAATAGATCTTTCTAGTACCCATCTTTTTTACTTCTTCAAACATGGTTTCGATTGCCTGGTCCATAGCAATCCTTATAGCTTCTATGGTCAGGTATTACAATTTTAATTCTCTATTGATTTTGAGTATTCCGTCAGCAGTTGGCGCACTCCCCTACCCGGGATTGACCACTTAGCATAAACGCAACTAAGCTGCTGGACAAAAGACTACATAATCATTTGGGAAAAAACTATGTTAAAAATCCAAAAATGAAAGGTATTGTATTTACTGGCTTCCTCGAAATGGTCGAAGAAAAGTATGGCTATGAGGTAGTGGATCAAATCATCGATGAAGGCAATCTCCCATCTGGTGGGGCCTATACCTCGGTAGGCACCTATTCCCATGCAGAAATGGTGCAATTGCTTACGGGTTTGAGTCAAAAAACGAATAAGGATGTCCCCTCTCTCTTGAAGGCTTTTGCCTTGTACTTTTTTGACACTTTGGAGAAAAACTATCCCCAATTCCTCGAAAGAGCCAATGGTGCTTTTGACTTCCTGGAATCGATTGAGAATTATATACATGTTGAGGTCAGGAAATTATATCCTGATGCAGAACTACCCACTTTCGAGACCAAAATGGTAGCCGACAATTCGCTGGAAATGATATACACTTCCGAGCGGGCTATGGCAGACTTTGCGGAAGGACTTATGGAAAGAGCCATTGCCTATTATGGAGAAAAAGTCACTATCGCACGTAAAAAATTAAGGGAAGACGGCAAAAGAGTTCAATTTATCGTAACCAAAGTGTAGCCTGTACATGTCCGAGATCGAGTTACTTAAAAAGAGAATCGGGAGAGAGCGCAATGCTCGAAAGCAGGCCGAAACCATTCTGGAGCAGAAGGCACTTGAATTATTTCAGGCCAATGATAAATTGCGCAAGCTGAATGAAAGCCTCGAGCAAAAGGTAGAAGAGCGAACCCGAAAGCTGGAGGTTAGTGAGCAGAAATATCGCATGATCATGGAAAACATGCAATTGGGCTTAGTCGAGCTAGACTTGGACCATCGCATTGTTCGTGCCTATGACCAGTTCTGTCAAATGACAGGTTTTAGTCCCGAAGAATTGACCGGCCAAAATATCGGTCAACTCCTGTTGGCTCAAAAATCAATCAATCGACTACAAGAAGAGGAGATTAAAGGTATAAAGGGGCAAGGTCATAGCTTTGAAATTCAACTCCGGAAGAAGAATGGAAAGTTACTTTGGGTATTGGTAAGTATGGCTCCCATCTATGATTTAAATAACAAACTAGTAGGTTCTCTAGGTATCCACTTTGATCTTTCTGCACGAAAAGAACTAGAAGAAGATCTGGCAACCGCCAAAGTAGAGGCAGAAAATGCCAAAGATGCAGAAAGTCAATTCCTAGCTCGGATGAGCCATGAAATCAGGACGCCTTTAAATGCGATCATTGGGATGTCACATATTTTATATGATACACACCCCACTGAAGCTCAACAAGAATACCTTTCGATATTAAAGAGCTCCTCCGATATACTGTTAGCGCTTATCAATGACATTCTGGATTTCTCTAAGATCCAAGCGGGTGAAATTACTGTCAATCTAAAGGAATTCGACTTACCAGGTTTGGTCCGTTCTCTACAGAAAACTTTCCAACACAAGCTGGAAGGCAAACCAGTAGAAGTAAATGTAGACCTTGATCAAGACATCAAGTATTTATTGATTGGTGATGATTTGCTGCTCAATCAAATCCTGCTGAACCTCATGGGCAATGCCGCCAAATTTACCGCAAAAGGAGTGATTGGGGTAAAAGTGAAGGTCTTACAACGGCTAGAGAAAAAGTGTGTCCTTGAGTTTGATGTCCATGATACAGGGATTGGCGTCTCAGAAGAAAAGCTAGAACTCATTTTTGAAAACTTCAAACAGGCCGATGGAGAAGTTCGGCATAAGTTTGGAGGAACAGGCCTAGGTTTGGCTATTACCCGACAACTCGTAGAACTTCAGGGAGGAAGCATACGTGCAGAAAGCAAAGTGGGAATTGGGACCTCCTTTATTTTCACCATTGAGTATGAAGATACCGGCATAATAGCTAGTGCGACCACAGAAGAGTTGCCTAGTCTTGCCCATATTGATATTGCCAATTCTCGCATTCTAGTGGCAGAAGATAACATCATGAATAGGAAATATGTAGCCACCCTTTTCAAAAAATGGGACATACCTATGCACTTTGCGCACAATGGTAGAGAAGCCGTTGAAAAAGCCCAACAAGAACCTTATGACCTTATTCTAATGGACATCTCAATGCCCGAGATGGATGGTTACGAAGCGACCATCGCCATACGAAATACGAAAAACCTCAATCAGCATACGCCCATTGTGGCACTAACCGCCTCCGCCCTAGTCTCCAAAAAAGATAAAGCCTTTCGTGTCGGGATGACCGATTACATGGCGAAACCCTTCAAACCAATGAATTTGCTTCAAAAAATTAAATCTCACATTAACTCGCAACAGACACAAGTTTTACAAATGGAAGAAACTACAAATTTCGCATTCAATGAGAAACTAGACGTTGACACCCTCGAAGCATTATATGAAGATGACCTAGAGTATGCAGCGGACCTTTTTGAGACCTTCCTTGACTACACAGTGGAGGAATTTAAACCCTTAAAAGGGCTCATTGAGGCACAAGACTGGCCCTGTCTCTTATACACATCTCCGAGCCCACGAGACCGAGGCTGATCTCG
>CAJXUM010000805.1 GCA_913060855.1 uncultured Lewinella sp.
CTACACTATCCTCTTCGTCGGCAGCGTCAGATGTGTATAAGAGACAGCTAGTAAAACTAGTAGCGAACATCCAATATTATATATCCAAAAAGAGTGAAGTGGATAGAAGGATATCTGCCTAGTATCGACCAACCCACTTCTGAAGTTTCTAATAGCTACACCTGAGAAAACTTCTGAAGTCTTGCATTCTCCTCCTGGAGAAAATAATAAAACCCCTATTCCTGACTAGGCAAAAAATCGGGTAAATCCCTCACCAACTTTCTAAACAAACCCGTCGAATCACTATCAAACCAGGCTTCCGGGTTCTGACTAGATCGGAATACAAAAGGATTGATCCGCGTCGTATCTTGGTATATTTCAATGCTGAAGTTGTCCGTCAAGGCTGTGCCCCCAAGAGACAAGCCGCCTATTCTAAAACTGGGCGCTTGGATCTCATCAAAATCATCGGCAAAAGTATCCCCTGTCAAGCTCATGAACTGTTCTATATACATTTCCACATACATCGAATCCAGTACCTGATCGCCATACATCCAAGTACCGGAAGCTTTGCTGAAGGTAAAAGCAGTATCTCTTTGCTGGAGGGTAAGTTCATCAAAAGTGACATTGGGGGCAAAATTTGAAATCGTTCGATTCCGATAGGCATTGAAGCCCTGGCCGAGTGTCAAGGTTTGAAATCCATCTACCGCGTATACTTCCTTCCCATTGGTCAGTCGAAGATAAGAAGTCCCCGTTTGCGCCTGCTGATCAAACGCGAAACGACCGGCAATAAAGTCTTCCAATTGATTTTCACCGGCGAAAACCTGTACCCGGGTACCCTGTTGCTCTCCTAACTCATAATCCGCCCATTTCTCCTCCGAATTGGCCGCAATATATTTGGTCTTGATCAATTGTATATTACTGAGCAGTGCTTGCACCGCATTGGACACCGCCTTGGTATTCACACTACCATTAGATACGATCCAGCCGTTATCTTCCCGCTGAAGCATAATCTCTTCATTATTGGGGGGCTTGGTATTGATAATGATTTGGGTCACCTGATTCGTATCGACCAGGATTAATTCGGTATCGAAGTTACTTGTACGCTTTCCGGTGAACACTTGGGAAAGACCATAAATAGCAAGTAAACCAAGAAAGATGAAAAGAAGTGTTTTGTTGTTCATGCTTAAGTGGTTTTCTCAGAAATTGGTAGACGGCAAATTTGAGGAAAATTTGGGAGCCCTCCAAACCTGTCTTTTAAACTTTTGATTAAGCAGGTACCATTAGAAATGAAAATCCCCCTGATGACTAGCACCAGAGGGATTTTTCGCACGTTTATTTTATCCTAAAATAACTTCGTTATCAAGCACTTATTGTCGTGCTGTTCCTATGGGTTTTGCTCCATCAATGGATTCGCATTAATTTCATCTAATGGAATTTGCCATTGCCAGCGCGTATCACCAGCAGGAACTTCCAAAAGATTAGCTAATACACCGGCGTTGTGATTGGCACCAGTACGATCCAAAGACAAGTCAAGGCGCTTGAGATCATAAAAGCGGAAGCCTTCACCCCACAGTTCCCAACGTCTCTGTAAAAGAACTTCTGCGATTAACTCTTCGCCCGTTTTGCTAGAGATAACATAAGCAGGATCTCGATTACTAGCTAGATTAAACAAAGCTTCAGCAGCATCAGCACTACCCATGCGAGCTTTAGCCTCTGCTTCGATTAAGTACATCTCACCAGCTCTCATATAAGGGACATCACCTCGGCTATCACCGGTAGCTATCGCCAAGAATTTTTGACTAGTGTATGGGAAACGCTTGTGTCTAGAGCTGATTTCAATACCTGCAGGAAGATCATTATGCTCTCCAGTAGGATCAAAAATAGTAGAACGTACATCCGTGGCAGGAATCAAGTCGTACAAAGCACTATTGATAGACTTTGGATTACCCCGAATGTTTGACGAACTAAAGTTTCTTGACATCCAAGCGCCAAAATTGGTAAAGCTAGAACCTTGTTCTGGATTGTAAAATCCACCCCACATCCATTCTGCATTATTATAGTCATTGAATCCTAAGCGGTAAGTATCGTTGCTCATCAATGGATGACCTTCTCGCGCTTCGATGGCCATTTGGGCGGCAAGTGCATAGTTACCCTGCACTAAAGCTACGCGAGCTTTCATCCCTTTCGCTACATTTTGACTGATGTGCGAAGTATTGGGTCGCTCATAACCCTCTAGTTTGCTGATGGCTTCATCCAAATCTATGTTGATTTGCGCATATACCTCTTCAACAGTCGCTCTTGCTTGTGGTTCGGTCGTACTTAGCAATACAATAGGAATTCCTAACTGTGTATTACCACCGGCAGGGTCGTAACGCTTACCATACAACTGTACCATATGAAAGTGAGCAAAAGCTCTATAAGCGAGTGCTTGTCCCAATGCTGCATTGCGTTCACTATCAGGACCTATGGCTTTATCTGCCCCTGCAATAATGATATTGGCATTATTGATTACCTTATACAGTACTCGCCAGTTGTGACGATTATCTGTATCTGCTTCATTGGTATGGTCATTCCATCGAGCCATATTGATCCACCAGCCATTGGCAATGGCATTCATTACCAAATCTTCACCTAGTGCATCATTTTGAATCATCATGGCAGAGTATCCACCACGTCCGTTGGAGCCCTGGCGGGTGTACATCAAACGGTGAATGCCATTGACGATCAAGAATAAGTTACCAGTAGTAGCTGTGGCCGATTCGGCCGATACAGCAGTAGTGGGAGCTTGATCCAAAAAGTCTTCATTGCAAGCACTGGCAGCGAGTACCAAGCCCAATAATAATAGATATTTAGAAAAGTATTTTTTCATCGTTCTTAATTTTACTTTTATCTCAATTAAAATGTAGCTGTTACTCCAAGTGTTACGATTCTTGAAGGCGTAAATACATTTTGAGTGGTACCATTAAAGTTTTGATTGACGAACATTCCCTTACGATCAGTCGAGAAGAAGATATTTTCTCCATTGGCATATACACGTAGGTTTTGCAAACCAATGGATTGTGCTTTACCGACAGGAAGGTCATAGGAGAAGTTGATTTGACGTAAAGCTATGTAAGAAGAACTGATCAACCAACGATCAGAGGCCGCACCAAAGGCAGCGGTCTGCGAAACATCCAGACGAGGAACGTTAGTGACATCTCCTGGGTTTTGCCAGCGTTGTAGAATATCAGTACTGTAAGCATTACCATAAGCTCCTGCTGACATCAAGCCTGCATAATTAGTGTCATAAGTTTGACCACCAATTTGGTAGGTAAATAGGACGCCCAATTTGAAAGCTTTATAAGTAAAACCACTGTTGAAACTACCGAACAAATCAGGAATAGCTGTTCCTACAAAATCAAATTTAGCTTTGTTTTGGTTAGTCGTAACCAATACACCGTCTACTGTACGTACATCTACATCAGTGGGGTCAATCTCATCATCAAGTATGTATAATGCTGCACCATCCGTTGGATCCACACCATACCAATCTCTCAACCAATAATCGTAAATAGAACCACCTACTACCAATTTCTTAGAGCCAGTGATGATCTCTTCTTGTGGTAGTTTAGTGAATTCATTCTGGACGGTCGATGCATTTACATTCAAACGCCAAGTGAAATCCTGTGTTCGGATTAAATCTACCGCTAGATCCACCTCGATACCACGATTGAACATGCTACCAATGTTCTGGTTTACATCATCTATACCAGAAGAAAGCGGTAGTGGAACATTGAATAAAAGATCGTCAGTTACACGGTTGTAAAATTCAACACTACCAGAAACGCGGTAGTTGAACAAGGCAAATTCTAAGGCAACGTCTGTTTGCTGATTAGATTCCCATTCCAAGGTAGGAGCGGCTAAAGTACTGATCAAAATACCTGGCTCACTGGCATTGTTGTTGCCTAAACCAAATAACGCTTGACTAGCAAAGAAACTTAAAGAAGCTTGATCCAAGTTAGAATCATTACCTACTTCACCATAAGAAGCTCTTGCTTTCAATAAGCTCAACCAGCTAATACCTGTCTCTTATACACATCTGACGCTGCCGACGAAGAGGATAGTGTAG
>CAJXUM010000806.1 GCA_913060855.1 uncultured Lewinella sp.
AGATCAGCCTCGGTCTCGTGGGCTCGGAGATGTGTATAAGAGACAGGAGCATGCCAATGCGCTGGCTTTTTTTAATAGTTCTGGGTGTATTTTTTGTTGGATGTCAAAAAGACAAAGACGTATTTATACCCAACGAGATTAGTATTGATGACGTACAAGGAAAAGTAGCAGACCTGCTCGCTAATGTATCGAAGCAAGAAGAAACTTTTCAATGGGATCCAAGCCAATCTCAGACGTTATTTACCCGAAAGGGTAGTCGATTGACAGTTCCAGCTAATGCTTTTATGCGGCTGGATGGTGAAACGAATTTAACTGGATTAGTCCAGATAACAATAAAGGAAGTCATGTACAAAGGTGACATGATACGCTTCCAACTTCCAGCTACGAGCGATGGGGAATTGATGGAGACTTTTGGCGCACTTAATATAAGTGCAGAGATGAATGGTCAACCTTTAGCCCTTAAAGCAGGAATTAGTATTGATTGGGATATTCCTACGGATGACTTTGGTGGAGATCTAAATCTTTTCTATGGATTAGAGACCAGTGTTTCCGATATGGAATGGGTTGGAGCTACCGAAGTTTTCTCCAATCAAACGCCCGTTAGACCGGTAAAGATATTGACTTCCAATGGGGAGTCTTTAAATGCCTATAAAGCCCAACCTCAGCAATTAGGTTGGTGGAGTTGCAGCAGATTTGTCGCTACAGAGTCGAATGAAGAAGAGTCCGTGTTAGCGATTGAATTGCCTGCCCTCTTTAATGAGCAAAATAGTGCCGTTTTTTTAGTATTTGAAGAAAGAAGAATTGTTGTGCCCCTGTTTCAAGATGAAATAGAAGGTGACAGTCAATTTTCCTCACCGCTGGTACCGGTGGGGGAAGATATAATTGTAGTAGCGATTGCTGAAGGAACACAAGGACGTTCATTTTTGGGTTTTGAAACCCTAAGAACAGAACGATCCGAACAAACACTTACCCTTCCATTATTTCAGCGATCGTTACATACCATCGAGTTATTTTTAGATAGCTTATGATGGTCACTAATATGAGTTAACACCGTTTTCCTTCATGATAGCTTTGGCCGCCTTTTGGGCGGCCTTGTTTTTTTTAGGACCTACGCTATTCTTGCGCTTCCTCATCCCAAGCCATATCAATGCGTCTTCTGGCTAAATCTGTAGCTACAATTTTCACCCACATGTCATCACCCATTTTAAAGGTTCTTCCAGTGCGAGATCCTGTAATACTCAGTCGACCAGAAGCTAAGTCAAAAGGCTCTGGCATCGTTGCAAAACTGACCATTCCTTCACAGTGATTGGCTTTCAAGGCTACAAAAACACCATAGTCTGAAAACCCAGATACTTGTCCTTCGAAAGTTTCTCCGATGTGTTTTTCAATAAACTCTACTTGCTTGTACTTTACGGATTCTCTCTCGGCATCCATGGCCTTTCGTTCCTGGAGGGAAATGTGTCGACACTGTTCTTCCAAGACATCCTTTTTGACACGTACCGGTGATGAGCTTTCGAGATTGAGGGCCAGCACTCGGTGAGCCAAAACATCGGAATAGCGACGAATAGGGGAGGTGAAGTGACTGTAGAATGCAAAGCCTAAGCCATAGTGGCCTATGTTCTCGGTCGAATAAGCTGCTTTTGCCATCGTCCGGATAGCTACTGGTTCCAGGAGCTTCAGGGCAGGCGTTTTGGCAGCCTCTTTTGTGAGCCTATTATAAGAACGTGCAATTTCTTCTTTCGAACTGATATTCATTTCGAAGCCAAATTCCCTGGCAAAGCGGGCAAATTCTTCCACGCGTTCTGGATCTGGTTCATCATGAATCCGATATACAAAAGGAATTTCATGCCCGTCAGCTTTCTCGTTAATGAAGGTAGCCACCTCGCGATTAGCCAGGAGCATAAAATCTTCGATCAGCATATTGGAATCCTTTCGCTCTTTGATATAGACTTCCAATGGCGTACCATCTTCATCTAATCGAAACTTTACCTCATCCGTCTCAAAATTGATGGATCCCTTTTTGAATCTTTCTTTTCTCAATTTCAGGGCCAGTCGATTGAGTTTCTTTAGTTCACCTTCAAACGGACCATCGCCTCCTTCCAAAACCGCTTGTGCTTCTTCATAAGTGAATCGATGATCAGAATGGGTGACCGTTCTACCAAACCAGCGTTTGATTAGTTTATCATTTTCATTGAAAATAAATACCGCCGAAAAGGTCAGCTTATCTTCATGAGGGCGTAAAGAACAGAGCTCATTAGAGAGTCGTTCTGGTAGCATGGGAAGAACCCGATCTACTAGATAAACTGAGGTGGAGCGCTGATATGCTTCTTGATCTAGTATAGTTCCTGGTGTTAAATAGTGTGCTACATCGGCAATGTGTACACCAATTTCATATTCTCCATTCTCTAGGAATTGAATGGAAAGTGCATCGTCAAAGTCTTTGGCGGTATCGGGGTCAATCGTGAAGGTCGTGATGGCGCGCATATCTCTACGCAAGGCAACCTCTTCTTCTGTTATGACTGCCGGTAGCGCTTCTGCAATGGCCATGGCTTCCTCCGAAAACACAAGATCAAATCCTTTATTGATCAAAATGGCTTTCATCTCAATATCATGACTGCCGGCTTCTCCGAGTACCACGCTCACCTCTCCTTCCGGATCAGCATGCGGGCCACGTTCCCAATTGACGATTTTCACGGTGACCTTTTCACCATCTGATGCTCCTTTGGTATTGGCCAGTGAGACAAAGATGTCGAATGGGCTACCCATACCATCTGTGGTAATGATAGCATGCTTAGGGTAAAGGCGAATGGTACCAATAAAGGTTTCAGTCGCTCTTTCCAGGACCGTATGTACTTCTCCTTCGAGCTTACGTCTGCCTGGACGTGTCCAAGCTCGCACTTTGACCTTATCGCCATGCATGGCAGACTTCATAAATTTGGCCGCCACATAAATATCCCCTTCTAGGTCGGGCACAAGAATGTAGCCAGCCCCTGTTCGGGTGATATCGACGCGGCCTTCGTAGTAAGTATCTGAACTGCGGGTTCTTGACTGCTTTCGACCCAATTTGAATTTATAGTCAGGAGTAGCTACCAATTTTCCACTCTTCACGAGTTTTTCCAATGCGGTTTGCACACTGTCTTTATTATTGGCAATCTTAAGTTTTCGGATGACTTGTTTGGCATTGAAGGGTTTCTTTGAGTGCCTGCCAAATAGTCTTAGTATTTCGCTTTGTAAAGTTTGGGGTCTAAGTTGAGCGCCTTTTACTTTTGTTTTTTTCTGTTTTGTCATTATCGATTTTTTTCTTTCGTAGCGAGCCGATGTCGGTCTTCGCTTTTGGTTAAATGGGTGGGTATATTTTCTTTAAAGGTAATAGACTTTGGTCTAAAATAGCATATTTCCTCAATACCAACTATTCCAGTACAACGTCTAATATACAATTGTGTATTTAGAGGAGGTGCGGTATGAATAGTCATGTGGATGAAGGAAAAGGATGAAATATCAGGAATAGAATGATGGGATAATTTTGAGAAGGCTGAGTTAGTTAAAAAAATAGCAATAGCAGGGAAATCCCTGCATTACCGATGTCTAAGCACTTATGCCTTGCTTATTACTTTGATTGTTCGCTTCTTTAAGCATTAATGATGTTTCCATCTGGGAGTAATTCGAGCTGGTAGGCTGTACTTTCAGTAGCGCTGAAATCTGAGGCTTGAATCTGGGACTGGCCGGAGGCAATGGAGATCATCCAGTCCTCATCTATTGAGGCTACTGATTGTGTTAACTTATCTCCGTCATAAAAAGTTCCCGCGATTACTCTTTTTTCTAAAGGGTTCCCTTTTTTGTCAAAAGTGACCAGTTGATATTGGTAATTCAGCAGGCTAGCTTTCCAATAAACAAGCGCATGGATATCCTTTAATCCATCCAACCGAAAACAGGCAATAAATTCAGTCGTTTCATCTGGCATCTCATCCTCCAATGGGACAATAAACCGATCGATCAAGACAGCCGGAAGTGGCAAGTTTTCGGTACTGAAGGTGTGATCTGTCTCTTATACACATCTGACGCTGCCGACGAAGAGGATAGTGTAG
>CAJXUM010000807.1 GCA_913060855.1 uncultured Lewinella sp.
GAGATCAGCCTCGGTCTCGTGGGCTCGGAGATGTGTATAAGAGACAGCCATTACTCGGCAACTGGTGGAATTGCACGGTGGAAAAATAGAGGTGGAATCGGAAGTCGACAAAGGCAGCATTTTTACATTTTCCTTAGCGGTGGCAAATGGAAAGCCTGCTCCAAGGGTCGCCAAACCATTGGTGGAAAACCTGACCGCCCTTAAAATCGTGGAGACCAAGGCGGTGTCTCCCCAAACGGTCGATCGAGTCATCCCAAAGGAGATTGGAAAAGGGCAATATCATATTTTGATAGTGGATGATGACCCGGTGAATCAACAGGTAATGAGCAATTATCTATCGAAGAGCAACTTTATCATTTCTCAGGCCGCCGATGGACAAGAAGCCTTGGCTATATTGGAAAACGAAGTAAAGATCGATATCGTCTTATTGGATATAATGATGCCCGGCATGTCGGGTTATGAAGTTTGCCAGAAAATCCGGGAACGCTTTCTGCCCAATGAACTCCCCATACTCATGATAACTGCAAAAAACCAAATAGCAGATTTGGTGGAAGCCCTTAAAATAGATGCTAACGATTATTTGGTCAAACCCATTTCCAAAAAAGAATTGCTAGCTCGTTTGGGAACCCACTTGAATTTACTGCACATTAATCAAGCCTACAGCAGATTTGTACCCAAAGACTTTTTTAAGGTTCTCGGTAAGGAGAATATTCTGGATGTTCATTTGGGCGACCAGGTTGAAGGCGAAGTCACCGTGATGTTTTCTGACATTCGGGGCTATACGCCGCTATCAGAGTCGATGACAGCTGCGGATAATTTCAAATTTCTCAATGCTTATCTAAAAAAAGCAGTACCGATCATCAACGACCACAATGGATTGGTCCAACACTTTTTGGGTGATGGCTTAATGTCCTTGTTTTTGGATAAACCGAATGATGCCGTTGTGGCCTCCATTACTTATCTAAAAATGGTCACTCAATACAGTCTGGAAAGAATGGCAAAGGGCAGAAAGGCGCTACGGGTCGGCATCGGTTTACATACGGGAACGCTCATGTTGGGTATCATCGGAAATGAAAATCGCATGGACACGGGTGTCGTATCGGATACTGTCAATACTGCCTCCAGGATGGAAGGACTATCCAAACACTTTGGCATCTCTTTGCTTATCAGTGAAACGGTCTTCAATAATTTGGAGAATCCGGAACAATTTAATTACCGAGATCTCGGCAAAGTGCAGGTAAAAGGAAAGAAAAAAGCCCTCAAAGTGTACGATTTTTTTGATGGAGAAACAGTCGAAATTATCGGCCTAAAGAAAAGGACCTTAACTGACTTTAGTACTGGACTTCAACAATACTACGCAAAAAATTTTACGGCAGCCGCTTTGTCTTTTGAAAAAGTATTGCTCAGTAATCCCGGTGATGTCGCCGCCCGAATGTATCGGGAAAAGTCCAGTGACTTCATTGATAACGGAGTAGCTGAAGGCTGGACGGGCATTGAGGTGATGACGAATAAGTAAAATGACTTTAGACAGATTTAATAGCAGAATTATGAATGGCCGAATTTTATTCATTTTTATACTCCTGAACCTATTTAATAATTCCACCTTGGCTCAAATCCAAGGAGTCGTGACCGATGCCAGCACTTCTGAACCTTTGATCGGAGCAACGCTGATTAATATAAATTCGGGTGAGGGAGCAGTTACCGGCATAGAAGGCGACTTTAGTATAAAAGCCAATATTGGTGATAGGCTTGAAGTTTCTTATACCGGTTTTCAGCGGCAAGGAGTAGTTATCTCCACCCTTACCAAAATTTCTATCCAGCTGGAACAGGGGGTAATGCTTGACGAGCTGGTCGTAACCGGATACTCCATTGATACCAGACGGAAAATGCCTGGCTCAGTTTCTACTATCAAAGCAAGAGACTTGCAAATTGCCCCCTCGGGAAACGTTGAACAACAACTGCAAGGGCGAGCCCCCGGCGTGACGGTGATCAGCAATGGGCAACCAGGCACCACCAGTCAGGTCAGGATCAGGGGCTATGGCGCCTTGGGAGGTAATGCCCCGCTATATGTTGTGGATGGCGTACCCGTTCAATCGGTAGATTTCCTGTCGCCGGGAGATATCGAAAGTGCAACGATCTTAAAAGATGCAACGGCTGCTTCGATCTATGGTGTCCGAGCGGCTGGAGGCGTCATTGTTTACACAACCAAAAAAGGAAATGGAAGTAATCAGAAAGTAAAAATCACTTATGATGGTTTATTTGGTATAACCTACCCAGAATCAGGCCCGGCCGTCCTAAACCCCAAAGAACAAGCGGAATGGACCTGGAATGCCCTTCGGAATGCAGCACAACTGGCCGGAACCCCTCTTGAATTCAATCACCCCCAATACGGGAAAGGATCTACCCCAGTATTGCCGGATTATCTGTTGGTAGGCCCAGAAGCAGGTGTAGTTGGAACAGTGGACTTAAGTGATCAGCTGGATCTATACAATATCGATCAAGCCGCCGGTCCCATCTATCAAGTGGTTAGGGCGAATAAAGAAGGGACAGATTGGTACGATGCCATTACACGCAATGCATTGGTCAATCGTCACCATCTGGGGTTTTCAGGAGCTGGAAAAGGAAGTCGCTATTATGTTGGGGCTGGAATGCAAGAGCAGGAAGGCATTCTGAAAAATCAAAAATTTTCCCGCTATTCGTTTCGAATGAATACCGATTTTGATGTATTACCCTTTCTACGAGTCGGTGAAAATATTCAAGTCACCTATAATTCTAAACGTATGTTATCTGGAAGTAATGGAGGTATTGGAGTGGCAGGAGAAGGGAGTTTCATCGAAGGGACCTATAGAACTCCTCCTATTATTCCGATCTACGACGAGTTTGGCGGATATGCGGGGACGGCTGCTCCCGGTGTTGGGTTCTCAGGCAACTTATTAGCAGGTTTAGAACGCAATAAGGACGATCGGGATTTCTCCGTTCAAACATTCGGTAATGTATTTATGGAATTAAAGCCCCTGAATGGGTTGTCATTCAAAAGCAGTTTAGGCGGCCAATTTAATACCAACAACACCCGCGCTTATTTAAAAAAAACGTATGAAACTGCCTCAAACAGAAATGTTTCTGGTTTTAATCAATTCTCTAGCTATTCTGCTCAATGGGTCTGGACGAATACCGCCAACTATAAAACTACATTTGGACAACACTCCTTTGATCTATTGATTGGGCAGGAGGTTTTGGACCAGGGTACAGGCTATAGTATAAATGGGTCGGGAATAGATCCTTTTTCTGAAAACATCGACTATATCGGACTATCAACAGTCAATTCCAGAACAGTAGAAGGCAGCCGGGTAAACGGTGTTCGATTTGCTTCCTACTTCAGTCAATTCAATTATGATTTCGCAGATAAATACCTTTTATCACTAATTGTCCGCAGAGATGGTTCATCACGCTTCGGCAAGAATAAGCGAATTGGCACTTTTCCCGCGTTCTCTGCCGCCTGGCGCCTATCATCCGAAAACTTTATGAGGCAAATCGATTTTGTTGAGGATTTAAAAATCCGGGGAGGTTATGGCATTATGGGCAATTCAAACAATATCGATCCCAATAATCAGTTTAGCCTGTTTGGAACGACCCTGTCCGCTTCGAGCTATGATATCGGAGGAACCAATTCCAATGCTTTAGAAGGCTTTTATCGCACCCGTATTGGTAACCCCTCTGCCAGATGGGAAAAAGCCATAACCACCAATATCGGGGTAGATGCCCTCTTGTTTAAAGGTAAACTGGATATTGGGATTGAATTTTGGAGAAAAGAGACAGAGGATCTACTATTTCGATTGCCCGTTACCGTACAAACCGGTTTTTTTGCCGCCGCCCCTTTTGTCAATGTTGGGAAAATGTTGAATAGGGGTATTGATTTTGTAACCGCTTTTAAGGGTAGAGCCAATTCATTAAGCTATCAAATCATCCTAAATGGAAGCTTTTTAAGCAATAAGATTGTGGCTCTCGCTCCGGGAATCGAAAGCCTACCAAATCGAAGTACTGATTTTGGCGGAATACGGCCTGTCTCTTATACACATCTCCGAGCC
>CAJXUM010000808.1 GCA_913060855.1 uncultured Lewinella sp.
ACCTCGTGCTAAAGACAGGGACGGGAGACTGTTGTGGCAAAGTGTGAGTACGTGCAACAACGTGAAGCAATGACAACCAACCGACCAACCTACCACGGACAGACCAACTACAGCCAACCAGCAAACAAGCCAACCAACCAACCAACCAACCAACAACAGCGAACGAACGAACGAACGAACGAACGCCGATTGTTCTTCTTCTTTCTTCTTCTTCAAAAACCAACCATAATAATGGAACCATTATTATTCACTCGTCGCTTCATACTCAACCTCTATTCCACACCAGTTTGTACCAATAACAACCAATGTTCAAACTGCCACTTCGCCTCTTTCCACTTCTTCGGACTCGAATACCGCGAGACACTTTTAAGCTCATTTTTGACAGGTGTGCAGAGGAGAAAAGAAAGAGCAGTTTCGCGTCTGACGGGTTTTAAATATAGAAAAAAAGGTCGCATGTGTCCGATACATGTAGCATAACGAAAATACCGGTAAAAAACACCAGTGTCCAGTCGTTCACCACCGGTAATGAACGGAAATGGAAGAGCGGTAAACAACGTACGTCCACCACTTCCCAATCCCAATCCAGTCGCCAGCACGCTCTAACGCATTAAGGTAAACACATTACCAATTGACAAGCTTATTAAATGCAATATGTACGATAAAAACAGTAGTAAAGACTATTGTATTGCTTGTCCGTTGTTGTTGTTTGTGTCCAAGGCCCCGTTTCAGGCGTGTGTGCGTGGGTCAACACTTTCACTAACGAATTCCATTTTATGTTCGTTATGAACAGAAACGAACAAAAATGAAATAAAAGCATAGTGTGTTGCGCTGAAGTGGCAGCACGCTGTTGTTGTTGTTGTTGTTGTTGTCGTCGTCAGCTTGCTGGTGCAGTCCATGTGCATGTATGTACGCACCGGAATGTTGTTGGTGTTGTTTTGCTGTTCTCGATAGGAAAGAATATAGCTGACAATTTCCTTGGTGGCGAGCATTTTTTGTTCGGCGATATCGGGGCGTTTTACAATAGGAGCCTTTCCTATTTCTAAATTAGAAACTTCCGGATCAAAGCTTATGTAACTATATAGAGTACTAATCATAATCTTGTCCATTTCCATTATTCTGTCATAGGGCACAATAGTTTGTAAGACCAATTCTTTATTTTTAGGATTGCTGTGATAAAGATTAATCATGTACCAAAAAGCTTGTTTTAACGCCAAACGTTTCATTAAAACCTGGACTATTCTCCAGTCATAAACTTTTGGATAAATGAAATTGTAGTAAGTGGTATCTGTTAAAACGCGTTTAGCTTCTTCATTTAGTATCATGGAATCGTTCCTCATTTCTACCCCCATTTCATAAAGATTAGCTAGCCATTTTTGGGAAGCAGCTTCCTGTTCCGGCGTAATGATAGTTTGATCCGCTGGTTTTGATTGTCCAATAGATAAGAAATAAGAGAAGCCCAAAAGTATTGTAACAATAAGGTTTTTCATGACCGAACTCATTGATTAGGGTTGTCTAAATACAGTCCTCTTTTGATTCGTGCCGAATATCTGAACACTGAAAAATGAAAAAGTATTCCTTCGTTTCTCAGTGCTTAGATATTTAGCAATTTCAGCAAGAGTTTTTTAAGTGAACTCAAGTTGAACTAACAAAGGTAGGCTGTTGGATCAATTGGACTCAGGCGCTACACGCTCAAGTAATCGATCGACTTTTGATTCCAAAATGTCAAATCGAGCCTCGGAATCCTTGAATTTTTGTTCATATTTCTGAAGAATTCTAAAGTAATCTCCATTGTGTACACCAATAACCGTATTAACCATCTTAGGCCCAGCTCCTGAGCGCGATTCCCAAGAACGGCCAACGATATAAGGAGTATGTTCGACTTTGATATCTGCCGGATGAATAGCGACGCCATAGCCAGGAATCTTTTCATTGGCAACAATATAATCGCCACTTGCTACTGGGCCCATTACCTTGACTGGAATTTGCCCCATGAATGCAACATTATTGCCCAAATGAGTTTTCCCTTCTGGTGGCATATTACCCAATACTATAGGATGTTCAGATACGGCCATCACTTGTTCTGCTCCTGCCAAGTCTTTAGTAATTTTCCCTCCAACTACCGCTACAATATCTCCACGACTGATAATTTCGTCTGCATCTTGGCGCTCTAACCATTCCGCGTAGTCTCCATGCCCTGAAGTATATTCCACCCCTATAGCATTATAAGAATCAGCAGTATTTGTCACTTCACGTACAACTCCTGTAATGATTCCTAATGGATCAAGTTTGCCTGCAGAGCCCATAAAATTCACGAAATACACTCCATCGAAGTAATCATCAAACCATTCCGATACTGAAGATGCCCTAATAGAGCCCAAAGGGCGATTACTCTTATCAACAAAACTTATAAACTGATTATCACTTGTTAGTGTGTTAGTTACATCAACAAAGCTTAGGTTTGGAATTTCAATTCTTGGCAGGTCTCCACAAGGCAGGTCGTCAGGGAATTTCAAACTGAAGCCAGGAAGTACTAATTGCCCACCAACATAATAATCTCCATCTGACAATTCGGGATTAACTAATTCGTCAGGAACAAGGCAATCTCCCGGAGTGTCACAAATCCCATCACCACTTATGTCGGATCCATTAATTTCTTTTAAGAGATCTAGCAAGATATCTGTTTCAGGAATCTCCAAAGGCAACCCCAATGCAGTATTCAATTCACCTGCTAAGTCTTCTACTAATCCACAAGCTGCTCCTGCTACAAAACCTATTGGATGAAAGCCTACAATATCTGCGACTTTAAACTCTTCACCTCTGAACCAGCCTTTGACGGTACTAATATTATTATCAAAAAAGGCCGCAGCTGGATTCCCTACATCAAGAAAATTCGTTCCATCCCAGGCAGGATGCGTTCTTCCTAATTTAATTCGCATTCCATCCCCTGCATTACTTCCATCCTCTCCATTTGTATTTTCAATTGAAAGGACAAAATCTCCTGGAATATTATTACTAATTGTCAATTTATCTTTCAGTGTAGTCTCGCCTTCAACTGTCAACTTATCCTTCAGCGTGGTGGCCTCTGTCACGTCTAAGGTACCTTCCAAAATAGTGTTCTCCTTCACCGTCAGGTCATTCTTCAACGTGGCAGCCTCCGTCACATCCAAAGTACCTTCCAAAATAGTATTCTCCTTAACCGTCAGATTATCCTTCAACGTGGCAGCCTCCGTCACATCCAAGGTGCCTTCCAAAATAGTATTCTCCTTAACCGTCAGATTATCCTTCAACGTGGCAGTCTCCGTCACATCCAAGGTGCCTGCTAGTGTTGTAGAGCCTTGTACCCCAAGCATTCCCCTTAAGGTGGTATTTTGACCAACTGTCAAGTTTCTTCTAACAAAAAGGTCATCGCCAAAAGTACTAGGGCCTGAAATATTTACGGAACCATCTGTTTTAATTCGGATCGCTTCAATATTATTGCCCTTAAAAATTACATCTTGTGCCACCGAAGTGCCCATCCAGTGATAGTTGGTATCAACATTGCTATTACCCCAAACGGTCCAAAATGGGATACCGGTACTACCGCCTCTTTTTTCTCGATCATTGAATTCTGTCATCCATTTATCAAAGCTCAAATCTTTTATTCGACTAGCTGTGCCCGCATGGAAAGCATAAGGAACACTCATCAATCTGCTGACATTTAGCACCTGAAAATTATCTCCTCCTTGTTCATCGATAGCCAGTTCCATCCAGATTTCAGCTTCGCTCCAGGGTACTGCGTCAAATGCTGTTCCAAGCTTTTTGGATTTAGTACCTTCACCAATTATTAAAGCAAATAACCCCAGGTCATTTGTCGTAGCTTGGTGTATTTCTGTGTACACAATTTTTCCATCTGGTCCATCTGATCGTAGGGAAATACGGAGGGAAATTTCCTGGTTTGCCAAGGTTTGGCCCTGCAAATTGCGAGCCACCGCCTGGTAATTCATGCCCTGAGGTACATTTTGCGCTATCAGTGATAAACTGCTATATATCTGTCTCTTATACACATCTGACGCTGCCGACGAAGAGGATAGTGTAG
>CAJXUM010000809.1 GCA_913060855.1 uncultured Lewinella sp.
TCGTGGGCTCGGAGATGTGTATAAGAGACAGATCTATGGCCAGCGATTTCTGAAGGCGGAAGTGCGAATTCGGAAGGTGGAACGTGCACCGCCATGGCCCAACTTCCAACTTTACCCAGCTCAATAAGCTAGAAAATAACACTTCAGAATACAGAAGCACTTTACATGAGAAACTGCTGGATTTACGGCTTAAACACGGGCAATTCTTCTTTTGATTTGGCATAGCCAATACCTAGCTTCTTAGTAAAGTCTTGTGCTGCTTTCAGGGTGGCGAAATGGCCCAAAAAGACTTTATATAGTTCCTTCCCTTCTTCTGTTTCTTGCAAAGCTATAAACCCCTCAATATTTACGGTCTTACTCCAATCGGCTAGGATTTCCTTTGCCTTTGCAGCAGTAGAGTAAGCGCCTACCTGGCAGCTAAATCCATTTTCTTTATTAGCTACCGTTTTGAGTTCCTGTTCTGAGCGATCGTATTCCTTAGTCACGATAGGTGGGTGAGAAAGTGCTAAGCGCTCTGGTATTGCTACTTGCTCTTCTTCTACTTGTACTAAACGATCTTTGTTCAAACCGATAGAAGGATAGTTCGTTTTGGGCGCTTCCACCGGCATACGCGCCTCTCCTAAACTTTCTTTGGTAGGAATAATTTCGGTCTTGTGCTTTGAGAAATAGAGACCAGCTACCAAAACAAAAGAAAGTAAGGCTACTGTCGTAATACCGCCCATTTCTCTGCGAGGGCTACCCTCATATTCATGACGACCTCTATCTCGGTTACGATCTCTTCCTCGGCCCCTCTCCTCTCGTTCTCGGTAATCTTTCATTCGACTAAGCTCTGTTTGCTGCTGTTGGCTTTTGAGGAATAAGTTGACCAATACCATCAACATAATTACTAGCATACAAAAAGCGGTCATGATCTCCCCGGTGTAATTTTGAATGAAGCTTTCCATTTTTCTGGGATCTTTAGGTAGTTTTAGGTAATAGGATTTATATAGGACTCATCATTCCCTTCTCCTGAAGGGGGTGCATAGGGTGAAGGTCGAATGCCAATAACCAATGTATTGACAGACAGTCAAAGCTTACCAAGCGTAATAATTAATCAGGAAATTGTGTACTTCTATGACAGTGAAAAGGTTTTCAGATTTCATTCTAGCAAAGTTTTTCAAGTTCAACAGGTAATGGAAACACCAAATGGCTACTAATAAGTTCCTATTTCAGTATAGTCAATGAATAGGAGCCACCTTGAAAAGATTGTAGAATGCTGTCGATAGAATAGATTTTGATGAGTTGTGTAGTCTTTCGAGGCATAATTTATGCCTTTTCATCGAAAGAGTAAAGGGGGTAGTAGAAAAAAGTTGGTAATTTAAGATTTGAAATCTAATACATTGATCCTTTTCTGGCAGAAATCAAAGTCCACATCTACATTAGATGCCACGATCAAAAGGCGATCGCGTGTATAGGTATCGATGAGTTGTCGGTACCAGGTAACGCCTTGGCTATCAAGGTTTGTTGTCGGTTCGTCGAGGATAATAAGATCGGCTTCAGCGCACAAAGCCAAGGCCAGTTTCAAACGCTGTCGCATACCGGAGGAAAAATCGCGAACCATTTTATGTCGTGATTTTTCAAAATTTAATATTTCAATCAATTCCTCTGGGCCTATCCCATCCACAAAAGGTTTGAAGCCCTGATGAAAAGTGATCGCCTCTTTTAAAGTAAACTCCTCGATGAGCTCCACGTAGGGTGCGGCATAGCAGAGGTGGCGATACACTTCGTCTTTAGGAATGATTTGCCCCGCCTTGGTAAAGGAGACTGTTCCCCGCGAGGGGGTAAGATGACCTGCTAAAATTTTGAGTAGCGTTGATTTTCCGGAGCCATTTGGCCCGCTAATAGCATAGGAAGCTCCGGATTCTAACTGGAGATCGACCTTACGCAATATCCACTCCAGCCGAAAACGTTTCGCAATCCCTTGCAACTCAATCTTCATACACGCTACTGCCATTTACTTTGTGAAAACCGCGAACGATACCCGATTCGGCTTCTCTAATAAAGGAAAGGATCGTTTCTCTTTCTGCTGTAGATTCGATCGTATTTTCGATTTCCTCGATGGCATTGGTAATATTATAGCCTTTGACAAAAAGGATACGATAGATATCGTGAATTTGCTTGATCACTTCATCATCAAAGTTGCGACGGCGTAATCCGATCCCGTTTACACCCGCATAAGCTAAGGGCTCCCGAGCCGCCTTGATATAAGGAGGTACGTTTTTACGTACCAAAGAAGCACCGGCTACAAAGCTATGTTTCCCGATCTTGGTAAACTGCTGAACGGCTACTAGTCCTTCCAGTATGGCCCAATCTTCGATTTCCACATGTCCAGCTAAGTTGACATTATTGGCCAATATCACATGGTTGCCCAAAATACAATCGTGAGCAATATGTACATAAGCCATTAATAGACAATCGCTTCCTACTCTTGTTTGTCCTGCATAGGCTGTTCCTCGATTGACCGTCACATACTCCCGAATTACCGTATTGTCTCCAATCACGGCTGTCGATGGCTCGCCCTCAAACTTCAAGTCTTGCGGAACGCCAGCGATAACAGCTCCTGGAAAAATCTTGCAATTTTTGCCAATACGAGCGCCATCAAAAATAGTGACATTGGGACCAATCCAGGTCCCCTCACCAATTTCTACATCCTTTTCTATGAAGGTGAAAGGTCCGACCGTGACATTGTCACCAATCTTCGCTTCAGGATGTACCACACTATGAGATTGTAGATAGTTCATATATATTATGAGCGCTTAACAATTTGAGCTGTTAACTCGCCTTCTGTGACAATTTTATTCCCAACATATGCCGTTGCCTGCATTTGGCAAATTCCTCGCCTAATCGGCGCTAGCAATTCCATTTTCAGTAGTAACGTATCTCCTGGCAACACTTTGTTTTTGAACTTAACATTATCGACTTTGATAAAGTAAGTATCCCACTGGCCAGCATCTCCTACGCTATTAATAGCCAAAATACCTCCTGTTTGTGCCAAGGCTTCGATGATCAAAACACCAGGCATAACTGGATTCCCTGGAAAGTGCCCCTGGAAAAACAGTTCATTAAAGGCTACACTTTTGACGCCTACCACATGGGTTTCTGATACCTCTATGATCTTATCAACCAACAAAAACGGATAGCGATGCGGTAACCACTTAGCAATCTGTACAACGTCAAAAAGAGGTTCCTTATTGGGGTCGTATTTGGGCTTGCCCCTCAACTTTCGTTGCTCCTGGTATTTCTTTTTTAGCAAGCTAGTGAAAGCTGCATTGGCAGAATGACCAGGTTTCGTGGCGATAATCTTACCTTTTATGGGCTTTCCCAAAAGTGTGATATCACCGATTACATCTAACAACTTATGCCTTGCGGGTTCGTTTTTATATTTCAGCTCCAAGGTATTTAATACGCCATCCCTTGTTACTTTCACTTGTTTTTTGCCCAACTTATCAGCCAATACATCCAATTCTTTTTGCCGCATTTTGCGATCAGCAATCACGATGGCATTGTCTAAGTCCCCTCCTTTAATCAAACCCTGCTGGAAAAGTGCCTCCAATTCGTGTACAAAGACGAAAGTTCGACAAGGGGCAATTTGATTCGCATAATCATCGCCTTGCTTGAAGCTGGCGTATTGCTGCCCCAAAACAGTTGAATCGAAATCTATCATCGTGATGAGTTCAAAATGATCACAGGGCAATGCCAAAAGCTCTGTACCAGTCACCTCATCAATATATGAAATAGGTTCTTCTACAATGAAATACTCGCGGGCCGCATTTTGTTCTTCAATTCCGGCTTCTTGTAGTGCATTTACAAAAGGACCAGCACTTCCGTCCATAATGGGCACTTCTGGTCCATCGAGTTCCAACAAGACATTGTCTACATCCATGCCTCGGATGGCGGACAAAACATGTTCTACCGTTCTAACCTGCGCTTCTCCCAATTGTAAGCAAGTACTTCTATCCGTAGAAACCACTCGATTGACATCAGCATCTGTCTCTTATACACATCTCCGAGCCCACGAGACCGAGGCTGATCT
>CAJXUM010000810.1 GCA_913060855.1 uncultured Lewinella sp.
GAGATCAGCCTCGGTCTCGTGGGCTCGGAGATGTGTATAAGAGACAGATATTGACATTTCCTGTCTCGGAAAGGTAAGTAACAAAAGCATCGAAGATAGTGTCCTCAGCATCCTTTGATTTCGCCTCCTTCTTCGCTTTTTCGATGAAAAGGCTAAGGTCCGTTAGATTTCTGGGAGCTAGTAAGCTTTCAAATGCTTTTTCTAGTTTCATTCAAAGCAATTAATGGTTAGTAACATCATTTCAAGGGAAAAAATAAAGATAGGCTTTTTTGAGTTTCTTTAGCGCTGTTCGCCTTTAAATCTATTAATCTCCCAATCACCGCCCAAGGCGGTGCGAGTAAGTGCCCGCCGCATTGAATCTTCATTCCCCGAAACCCAAAACTCGTGCTTGGGAACAATGGGTTGGAGCTGTGATAGAGCGTGCTTGGCTAAAACACGCGCCAGCTGGCGGGCAATGGCTGGGGCCGGATCTATAATCTCAACCTTCCTTCCCGCAATACTTGCGATAGTCGGTTGTACAAAGGGATAATGGGTACACCCCAAAACGAGCGTATCGACCCCGCTCTCCAGCATGGGCTCAATGATTTTCTGGAGCAATAGATGGACCGCTGGATGCTCCCATTCCCCTGCTTCAATCCTCTCTACCAAACCAATACAAGGATTTTCAAAGCAAGTATACCCTTCAGCAAATCGGGTCAATAAATTTTGATACCGAGGGCTTTTAAAGGTAGTTTGGGTCGCTAATACACCTATTTTATGGCTTTTTGAAGCCATTACAGCAGGTTTTACAGCGGGTTCCATCCCAATGAAAGGAATGTCAGGCCATTTGGCTCTCAGGTGAGGTAAGGCCGCTGCAGTAGCTGTATTACAGGCTACGACAATCGCTTTGCAGGAACGTGTGAGTAAGAATGTGGTAATCTGTTCGCAATATTGACGGATGGTAGGTACTTGCTTCGTTCCATATGGGATATGGGCTGTATCGCCAAAATAACAGATAGATTCGTTGGGAAGTTGTGCTAAAATAGCATTGGCGACCGTAAGGCCGCCAATGCCTGAGTCAAAGACTCCTATCGCTTGTGACTGGATCGACTGATCGTCCATCAAGTAAGTATTGTAGTTAAACTAGCGTTATATCAGTTAGAAAACTGATGCCCTCTCAATAGGTAGGGTAGGATTAGATACCTAGCTTACCTTTTACCAAACTACTTACATCTTGTGCAGATTCTGCATAGAGTAGGATACCTTGGTCAAAAATAAACTGGAAGCCATTTTCCTTCGCTACATCGGAAATTGCCTTGTTGATTTTGTCAGAAATAGGCTTAAGTTCAGTCGCTCTCTTTTCTTGAATTTGATTCACCATCTCTTGTTCGAATTTGGCAATCTCTTGCTGACGAGTTTCTAACTTCTTACCTTCTTCTTCCTGCTCTTTAGGCGACAATTCTCCACGCTCTATTTTTTGCTGAATTGCGGCGTAGTCTTTCTGTAGTTGTTCTACCATACCTTGGCCTTTCTTTTGCAATTGTTTTTGCAAAGCTTCAAGGTTGGCATCTGCTTGTTTTACATCTGGCATAGAAGCCAAGATTTCCTGTGAATTCACATAGCCAAACTTCTGTGCTTGTACAGCACTTACCATACCTACCATGGCTATAATTAAGGTACTAAGTTTCAAGATCCTTTTCATCTTCCGATCGATTTGAATTTGTGTTAAAATATAAGGGCTGCAAAAATACAGCTTTAAACCTAATTTTTTGTGGAATTATAAACTTGCCTATTTTAGACGGTTGAGTATATCTCCCGTCTTATCATATTCAGGATTAGAAAAAATCATGCCAGCTGCACTCGATTTGTCAAAAATAAAGTCATATCCTCTTTCTTTTGCATAAGCTTCTATCCCTCCATACACGCGATCCTGAATAGGTCGCACCAATTCTTGTCTGCGTTGGAACAATCCTCCCTCTGGGCCAAAACGAGACTTCTGCATGTCTCTCACCTCTTTTTCTTTGGCAACGATCTCTTCTTCCCGCTGGCGCCGGGCATCCTCACTTAATAAGACTTGCTCTGACTGGTAACGGTTGTACATACCTTTAATAAGATCGTATTCTTTGGCTATTTCTTGACGCCACTTGGCGGCCAAGCGATCTAGCTCTTGCTGTGCGCCTTGGTATTCCTGAATACTTTCTAGAATTTTATCGACATCCACATAAGCTATTCTTTGAGCCTGCGTCGTGAAAGTCATTAGCGCTAAAGCAAAGACGGCGATTAATTTCAATTTTGTCATACGGTCATTAGTTTTTAATAATAAAATTAGCTCTCCGAAAAGGGGCTTTTTGTTCCTCCTTTTCTCTCGTCCAATCTGTTAGCGAGATACTGGGGTCGAGCAAGTCTCAAAAATAAAACTTTCAAGCTATATCTCTATCCTCTCATTTAATTGGACTAAGCTATTTTGTCTGCGTCACATAGTGATTCGAACGCCTATTTAAAGTAGTTCGCTGTAAATTTCTCAATTTTAACGGATTAGATACAAATTTTGTCGCACCTAAAAGCAGTGGTTTAACTAATGTTTAACGGCGGGGTTAAAGGTTTTAACTGTTTTAGGGCCTAAAGCCAGAAGTGTTAAGTACAGACAGTGAATGTAAATTTCATTTACTAGCTTTGAGCATGGGAGAAAAAGTACCTTTCGAGATTATAAAAGAGACCCCTTATTGGATAGCAGTGAATAAACCCACGGGGGTAATTGTAGAAAAAAACCCATACGAGTCTTTGACTATGGAGGGACAAGTAAGCGCCCATTTACAGCAAAAAACGAAACAGCCATTTGTTGGCGTTGTACACCGACTGGATAAAGCGACAAGTGGCGTGCTTATTTTTGCAAAAAAAAGAAGTGCATTAAAAAAGCTCAATCGTCAATTTGAGGAAAGGAGTGTTCAAAAAATATATTGGGCTCTTGTCGATGGCGAACTGCCCTCAAATGCGGGTCAACTCGATCACTGGTTAGTAAAAGACGCTAAAGCTAAGCGAGCCAACATCGTCGAGGAGACCGTAAAAGGAGCTAAAAAGGCAAGTCTATTGTATAAAGTGTTGGCAGAGAAGGGAGACATCACACTGGTAGAGATTACCCTACTAACAGGGCGTTATCATCAGATTCGAGCGCAATTTGCAGCAATAGCTTGTCCCATTATTGGCGATCTCAAATATAGGCAGGAAGGTGATGAGTACTCCAAAGAAATTGCTTTGCACGCCAGGGAATTGACCATAAAAGATCCCCAACGAGAAAATGAACGCAATTTAAAGGCTCCCTTACCCGCTCAAGCTTGGTGGGATCCTTTTCGAGGGAAGTCCTAATAACGAAGTTGTTTTCCGTTTCAAAACACATACTTACTATTCCATCATGTTAGCACCATCGCAAATCCGTTCTCGGTTCCCCATTTTCAGTAAGCACCCTGATTTGGTCTACCTAGATAGCGCTGCCACCACTCAGAAACCGGATACCGTTATCGAAGGTATTAGCAGATTCTATAGCGAGGAGAATGCGAATATTCATCGTGGAATCTACCCGCTAGCTGCGCGTGCCACGGCGCTTTTTGAATCAAGTCGGGATAAGGTGCAGGCTTTTATCCATGCGGCTAAGCGAGAAGAAGTTATTTTCACGCCTGGTACCACTGCGGGTATCAACCTAGTCGCTACTTCTTTTCTGGGCACTCATTTGCAAGCAGGAGATAATATAGTGATCACCGCGATGGAGCATCACGCTAATTTAGTCCCCTGGCAAATGGCTTGCCAAAGAGTAGGTGCTGAATTGCGTATCGTACCTATGGACCAAGATGGAACATTAGATCTCGACACTTATCAGTCGCTCCTGAATAAACAAACCAAATTGGTAGCCCTCACGCATATCTCTAATACCTTAGGAACTATCAATCCTATTGAGGAGATGATCAAAATGGCTCATCAATCTAATATTCCTACTTTAGTCGATGCAGCGCAAAGCATTGCTCATTATGAGATCGACGTACAGGCTTTGGATCTGTCTCTTATACACATCTCCGAGCCCACGAGACCGAGGCTGATCT
>CAJXUM010000811.1 GCA_913060855.1 uncultured Lewinella sp.
CGAGATCAGCCTCGGTCTCGTGGGCTCGGAGATGTGTATAAGAGACAGGATTAGAGCCATGGTCGCGCCAGTGATTACGGTAGACCTGGTGCTGCCCATTATAGTTGGCTTACCGATGCTTGGTATTTTGGATAAGACGCTCTACTTGGCTGCTCGTTCAGAGCATTACTTGATTGCGTTAGTCTGTTTCCTCTTTCCAGAAGATACCCTTTCTGGACTGAAAATTGTTTGGTTAGCGATTTGGTGGGGAGCGGCGACTTCCAAGCTCAATCGCCATTTCCCAGGGGTGGTAGATGTGATGATTAGCAATCACGCGGTTTTGCGGTTTCAATGGTTGCGGAAGAAACTCTATAAAGCTTATCCCAATGATCTACGTCCTAGCCGTTTGTCGGTCATGTTAGCACATTTGGGTACGGCGGTAGAATATCTATTTCCGCTCGTATTGGTGCTGGGTATTGGGGGCGATTGGACTTGGATCGGCTTGGTGGTTATGTTTGGATTTCACCTGTATATTACTTCCAGTATTCCCATGGGTGTGCCCTTAGAATGGAACGTGATCATGGTATTTGGTGCCTTTGCCCTTTTTGGAGGGCATGCCGAAATTTGGACGTTTGGTGTGCAAAATCCCTTGCTTATCGGTATTCTCCTAAGCTCATTATTAGTGCTGCCTATTTTGGGTAATCTATATCCCAATCGGATTTCTTTCCTATTGTCTATGCGTTATTATGCGGGTAATTGGGCGTACAGTGCCTGGTTGTTTAAGGGGAGGAGTGAAGAGAAAATGGATGATCACATTATTAAGGCCAGTCAAACCTTAGAGAAACAATTGTCTGCCTTTTATGATAAAAATGTTTACGAATTACTGTTGGATAAAGTCATCGCCTTTCGGCATATGCATTTGCACGGCCGGGCTTTACACGAATTAATTCCCAAAGCGGTAGATGATATTGAAGAATATACTTATCGTGATGGGGAGTTGGTCGCTGGAGTTGTCTTGGGATGGAATTTTGGCGATGGCCATTTACACGGAACGCAATTACTGAGCGCTATCCAGCGCCGCTGCCAATTTGAAGCGGGCGAGCTACGTTGTATTATGGTAGAATCTCAACCGCTATTCAAACCTGATATGGAATGGAAGATCGTTGATGCTAAAGACGGGGTATTAGATACGGGTCGCGTGAATGTCAAGGCATTAACGGAGCTGCAGCCTTGGCCGAGTTGGTAGTTGTATTGGGTTGGCTTGTTTTTTCTATTTACGACCAACCCCTGCTCCTTACCAATACTTGAATAGAGATTGTGTAAAAAGGCATTTCGAGAAAAATGATACCCAACTTTATTTTAACACAGTTACATTGAGTACAAAATAAGCCTCCGTGTCTCAGTGCCTCCGTGTTTATCAATATTTTGGTGTGAATTTTGGCAAGCATACTTTTTTACTGAACTTCTGGATGCACCCTAAGATAAATCATCATGAACAAAAATTATGACGCCATCATTATCGGTTCAGGCCCCAATGGCCTTTCGGCGGCGGTAGAATTGGCTAGGAATGGCGCCAAAGTATTGGTATTGGAAGGGGCCTCGAGTATGGGGGGCGGTACACGGACCGATGAACTTACGCTGCCTGGCTTTCGCCATGATTTTTGCTCAGCCGTCCATCCTACTGGACTTTTATCCCCCTATTGGCAGCAATTACCTTTATCAGAATTTGGTTTAGAATGGTTGCTGCCTCCCGCATCCGTAGCTCATCCTTTAGATGATGAAGAGGCCGTGATATTGACCCAATCAGTGGAAGAAACGGCAACCGGATTAGGTGTCGACCAACAAGCTTGGCAAAATCTAGTCCAACCTTTTTTGAAAAACCCTGAAGGCTTGCTAGCCGATAGTCTCAAGCCATTAGGTATTCCTAAACACCCCTTCTTACTGGCCCAATTTGGGTTAAAGGCGATGTGGCCAGCGACTCACTTAGCTAATCGATTGTTTTCCTCCCATCGTAGCAAGGCCCTATTCGCGGGCTGTGCAGCCCATAGCGTACTACCTTTGGATATGGCTTTTAGCTCAGCTATTGGTTTGATGTTTGCGGTGATGGGGCATATGGCCAACTGGCCAGTAGCTAAAGGTGGGTCTATTCAGATCTCATTGGCTTTGGCCAAATATTTGGAATCTATGGGTGGAGAAATTCGGATGAATCAGCTCATTACGAACTTTGATCAACTTCCCCCCGCTAAAGTATATTTATTCGATACCGATCCTGTTCAGTTAGCTCGGATTGCTGAAGGTCAACTTCCAGCCACTTACCGCCGCCGACTGAAGAAGTATCATTTTGGCCCAGGAGTCTTCAAATTGGATTGGGCGCTGAGCCAGTCTATTCCTTGGCAAGACCCTCGCTGTTTAACGGCTTCCACTGTCCATGTCGGTGGTAAACTAGAAGAGGTGGCAGCAAGTGAAAAGGCAGCCTGGAAAGGAATTCATACAGATAAACCCTTCGTCATGGTTTGTCAACAAAGTGAATTTGATTCCACCCGCGCACCCGCTGGACAGCATACGGGCTATGCTTATTGCCACGTACCTCATGGATCTACTAAAGATATGACGGCAGCCATAGAGCAGCAAATCGAACGTTTTGCACCGGGCTTCAAATCTACCATTCTAGCCCGCCATGCAACCTCTACTCAAGCTTTTGAAGCTTATAATCCCAATTTTGTTGGTGGCGCTATCACGGGTGGAGCGGCCAATATTACGCAGTTATTTACCCGACCAGTGGCACGTTTTGATCCTTATTCTACGCCTCATCCAGCTATATTTATTTGTTCAGCATCTACGCCGCCCGGAGGTGGAGTGCACGGGATGTGTGGCTATTATGCCGCTAAAAGTGCTATGAAACGGCTTTGAAAGCCCAATACCTACTTGTACTGGCCGATCTTGTTTTTTTTACCAACCTCTCACCAAGAAATCTTCTCTCAAGTCAAAGACAAGTGCTGTATACTCATATCACAGAGCGTTTTCCCAATCGACAAAGAGGAAGTAGCCGCAGGAGAAGGTGCGTTGCAGAGATTGATCACGCCAGCATTTTCCAAGATCAGATAATCATCAATAATCTCCCCCTTTCGATCCACCGCCATGGCTCTTACCCCTGCTCTTCCCCTTTTGACATCCGCTAACTTTATGTCAGGTATGAGATGTGTTAAGGCCTTGACAAAGGCTTTGGGCGAAAAAGAGCGATGTAGTTCATCTAGCCCGTCTCGCCAATATTTAAGGGCTAACTTTTGAAAGCCGGAATAAGCTAGCGTTTCTACTAATTCAGGAACATGCAAATCCCAGCGACTATAGCCTTCCCGGCGAAAACCGAGTACGGCATTGGGCCCCGCTTCTATCCCGCCTTGAATCATTCTTGTAAAATGAACGCCAAGGAAGGGAAAATTGGGATTCGGCACTGGATAGATGAGATGATTGACGAGATAGCGCTTCTCCGGCAGGAGGTCATAGTATTCACCCCGGAAGGGCAGTATTTGGAAGTCTATTTTTTGGCCGGTCATTTGAGCTACTTTATCGGAGTACAATCCAGCACAGTTGATCAAAAGATCGGTTTTGAATTCTCCTTGAGCAGAAGCGATGATATGCTGATCGCCGGTTCCTTTCTTTATATCGTATACCTTCGCATTTGTCAGCACCTGACCGCCCTTATTTTCAATCAATGTCGCCAGTTTTTGGGCTACTTTTTCATAGTTGATAATACCTGCTTGCGGCACTTTAATGGCTTCTGCTACGCGTATATGAGGTTCAATCTGCAAGGCCTCCGCTGAGTCAATTTTTTTGATTCCGGTCAATCCATTTTTAAGCCCTTTTTCCAGGATGATATCCAATTGGGGGCGCTCTTGCTCATTGGTGGCGACAATTACCTTACCACATAACTCGTACGGAATGCTATGTTCATCACAAAATTCGATCAACATTTTATAGCCTCGGCTACAATTTTGGGCACGTAAGCTACCTGGTTTGTAATAAATACCTGAATGGATGCTGTCTCTTATACACATCTCCGAGCCCACGAGACCGAGGCTGATC